>CAKZVF010000120.1 GCA_937921995.1 uncultured Pirellulaceae bacterium | reverse complement strand
AACCTTAGGCGGCGTTTGTTTGTTCGGCATCAATTGAATAAGGGTTGGCCCAAGGCCACACGTATGAAAAATATCTTAGCGCTGGTTTTGTTGCTGCTGGTTTTGCAATTCCCTCCGGCCCAAGCTCAAGAAGCAAGCCACGTTCAAAAAGAGGCTCTCGCTCCCAGCATTGCCAAATGGGAAAAAGACATCGCCAAGTTGGAAGAACGCAATCTGGCTGAACCGAAATTGGACCGACCGATCCTCTTTTGCGGTTCGTCTTCGATTCGTTTGTGGGAGACGCTGGAGAGTGACATGGCACCTTGGCCCGCGATCGGTCGCGGCTTTGGCGGTGCGCAGTTGCCTGACCTGATCCACTATGCACCGCGTATTGTTGGGCCTCATCTTGGTGCAACAAACCCCAATCGCTGCCGGGCTGTCGTCATATTTGTCGCCAACGATATCGCAGGGAAGGATACTGATGTGACGCCTGCCGAGGTCGCCGAACGTTTTGGCCGCCTTCATCGTTGGATCCGGCAGCAGGATGCGACCGTTGCCGTATTTTGGATTGAAGTGACGCCGACGCGCAAGCGGTGGGCGGTCTGGCCGGAAATTGCCGATGCAACCGAACAGATTAGACAGATCATTGACACCGATAAAAACGCGCATCTGATTGCCACCGCCGGCGCTTTTCTGGGGCTCGATGGGCGGCCTCAACCCGAACTGTTTGTGGCGGACCAGTTGCATCTGAGCACCGCGGGGTATGAACTGTGGACCGCGATCATAAAGACGCAGCTGCACCTGAAGCTGGGGGCGATCAAGCCATGGGAGAAGCCGGCTGATAAAGTGGGATCCGATGCTTTGCAAACCCCACAAGCGATCCAAGAGCCGGCGGTTCAACCCTAATAGAAAATAGAAGGCGAAACTCGCAAGCCTTTGAGGTGGCGCGGATGCCATGAACAACGAACCATGAACTACGAACCATGGATCTCAACAGATTTCTCAAACAATTTTTGAACTTCCGCCTTGGTGACCTTGCCCATCGCGTTACGTGGTAAACTGCTGACCGCCAGCAGACGCTGGGGAATCTTGTACTTGGACAGTCTATCGCGACACCAATCCCTGAGGCTCTCCAGTTCGATTCCGGCGTTTTTGAACACGACCGCGACCGCGACAGCTTCTCCCCATAATTCATCCGCGGCTCCCACGACCGCACATTCGAGGATGTCCGGGTGATCCAACAGCACTGCTTCGATTTCCAAAGCGGAAATTTTGTAGCCACCACTTTTGATGATGTCGACCGACTGTCGCCCAAGGATCCGGTAGTACCCATCCTCAACGACCGCAATGTCACCGGTGCGAAACCAGCCATCATCAAACGATTCCGCCGTGGCAGCGGGGAGATTCCAGTACTGTTGAAACACCGAAGGGCCGCGGACCTGAATTTCACCCGGCACGTGTTCCTTGGTAATGATCGCGCCGTCCTCTTCGGACTTCAGTCGCACTTCGACCCCAGACAGCGGTTGGCCGACCATCCCGGCGCGGCGTTGTCCGTGGTAGGGATTGGAAAGTCCCATGCCGATCTCCGTCATGCCGTAGCGTTCCAGTAATATTTGCCCGGTCAATTCGGTCCACTTTCGGTGTACCGTTTCTGGCAAAGCCGCAGAGCCCGAAACCATCAAACGCATCGCAGCAAAACCAGCCACCGTTTTTTGGCGCTGCGTCTCGGGCATCGCTTCGATGGCTTGGATGATCTTAAAGTAAATGGTGGGAACCGCCATGAAAACGGTGTAGGCGTGGTCGGCGACACGCGCGAGAACCGTGTCCATGTCGAATCTGGGGAACGGATCAATCGTCGCGCCCGCCCGCAGCGCACACGACATGACGTTGATGATGCCGTGGATGTGATGCAGCGGCAGGAACAATGGAATTCTATCATCGGACTGCCAATGCCAAGCTTCAATCAACGTGTTGATTTGCGATTCAATCATCGCGTGCGTCGAAACCACGCCTTTGGGGCGACTGGTCGTGCCGCTGGTGTATAGGATCATCGCATTTCGGTCGGCACCAACGTCGGGCAAATTGCTTGGAACCGATTGCCCATTTTTATTGAGAGATGCCACCTGCAACATCGGTATCCCCAACGATCGGCATACCTCTGCCGCGTTGCCGGCGGTTTGCTGGTCGACGACAACGAACGTCGCCCCGGCATCACTGATAAGATACTCCAATTCGGCTGCGGTCGCCGAAAGGCTGAGCGGCAAAGCGATGCCGCCAGATTTCCAGATCCCCCACTGGACTGCGATATAGTCCGCGCCCGCAGGAAGCAAAAATCCAACACGGCGTTCGGCAAGGTCCTCCGTGTTAAGTTCCGCCAATAGCGATAAGGCAATTGTCTGGGAACGTTTTAACAATTCGTTGTAGGTAACCGTCGAATCATCATTTTGCAAAGCGATTGCGTCGTCATGGCCGCGCCAAAGCGGACGATGATTGGAGGGTTTTAAATTGTTACTGGTAGCGCTTTTGAATAACACGTTACTCTCCGCAAACCACTTTGAAGATAAAGAAAAAGACAGAAGGCCCAAGCAGACACGCAAGCCCGGTGTAGAAGGTTGCCGTCATCGCACCGTAGGGAACTAATTTGACGTCGGTGGCCGCCAATCCGCCGGCAACGCCACTGGTTGTGCCCATCAACCCGCCAAAAATTAGGTCCGCGCGGGGGCTGTTGAGCCCAATCCATGGCGCGACAAAGGGGGTTAGCGTCATCACCAAAACGGATTTTATCAGACCGATCGCAATACTCAGTGCCTCAACTTCTGAACTGGCCCCAAGCGCCGTTGCGGTCACCGGTCCGACGATGTAGGTGGCCGTACCAGCACCAAGGGTACAGAGACTGACCGCATCGCGATATCCAAATGCATAGCCCACCGCGCCGCCGACGAAAAAAGAAATGACGACACCGATCAGAAGTGCCAAGATTCCGCTGACGCCAGTTTTCAAAAATTCGTCCATGCTGACACCGAACGCCGTCGCGACGATCGCAAGATCCCGCAACATCGCTCCACCCATAACACCGACGCCGGCGAGGATTTTGAAATCAGCAACGCCGTGAGTGCCACCGGTTGCGATGCCGCCCCATAGAGAAAGCAGCAAACCGGCGGTGATCGCAATGGCCGAACCATGCAATCGACCTCGAGTTAGTTTCGCAGACAGCAGATAGGACAGATAAACAATCAATCCGACAAATGCAAAAGCCGTGACCAACGCGTACTTTTGAAGTACCAACGATAATATTTGGAGAAGTTCCTGCATTACGGTTCCCGATCCCCGATCGCATCGGCGTCGACCGCGATCGCGGCTAAGTCATCGTTGGGATCGTCGGCACCGCCGCGATTAAGAAGCGGCACCACTGCGAAACAAATTGCAACGACCAGGACCGCCGCAACCAATGCCAGCGGCCCACCGGATAACGCGGCAACCACATTTTGGCTGGCCGCCATCGCGACCACGATCGGAATGTAAATAAGACTCCAGAAAACAATTCCCTGTTGAGAGATCGCGGGAAGGGATCCGCGCTTTTGCATTCGGTCGGTGAAAAATATCAGCAACAGCATCGCAATCCCAACGCCACCGACATCTTTGTCGACTCCCATCAGTGCCCCCAACAGTCGCCCGAGGAAAATTCCGACCAAGAGGCAACCCGATAATACCGCGGTTCCATAGATTGCCATTGGGATGACTCGCTTTGCGATTTCACATTATTAAATTTGAAAGGCGTCGACGTTTTTGCTGGGCCCAACTCCTTCGCCCGAGGGTTTGTCATTCAACGAGAACGCGTCTGGCCATCGCCTTGACCGAACACATTACCTATCGGAAAAAGGCATCCCCAGCAACGCACTGCTTGGTCAACCGATTTGCTTCGCCGCATTTTTGGGCAAACGCCCGAAACAAAATGAAGTTTTTTGGAGACAATGCGTTAAGAAACGTATACATTACTATCCTTTGAACATTGTTCCGAGACAAGCTCAAACTCGATAAATCTTTCCAAGGAACTTGGCCCATGTTCAACCGATGGTTTGCTGATGTTGCCGCGCTATTGTCGGTGGCTGCTTTTTTGGTCGCTTTTTTGGTCGCTCTATTGATTGCTGCCGCGGTAAGCGCGGAGGATGCTTGGGCTCAAGATGGAGTCCAAGAAGGCAACCAAAAATTTCCGGCAAAACAGCGGCCGAACGTACTCATGATCGTGGTCGATGACTTGAACGACTGGGTCGAACCGCTGGGGGGACATCCGCAAGCCAAGACGCCGGCGATGACGTCCTTGGCCAACCGCGGCGTCTTGTTTACCAACGCCCATTGCCAAGCCCCGATTTGTAATCCGTCTCGTACCAGCGTGATGTTGTCGCTGCGTCCTGAGACAACGGGCATCTATGGGCTGCAGCCTTGGTTTCGAAATCTGAAAAAGTTTCAGAGCGCGGTTTCCCTGCCCCAGCACTTCGCTCAATCCGGATACGAAACCTACACCTGCGGGAAGGTCTATCATAACAGTCAAGGCCGCAAACCACCTCAAGGCTGCGATCCCGAATTTAAGCATTGGGGGCCGCGCGGCGGACCGGGCATTATGCCTAAGCAGAAGATCATTCCACCGACTCCGGCAGGAAACAATGGTTGGGTTGATTGGGGCGTCTTCGATCACAAGGATTCTGAGAAAGGTGATTGGAAGGTCGCGGATTGGGCGACGAAAAAAATTGAAACCATGCCCGAGGACAAACCCTTTTTTATGGCGGCCGGATTTTTTCTTCCTCATGTTCCCTGCTATGTGACGCAGAAGTGGTGGGATATGTATCCCGATGAAGATTTGGTGATGCCGCCGATGGTTGAAGATGACTTGGATGACTGTCCGCCGTTCAGCCATTTTTTGCACTGGCATTTACCCGAACCGCGAATCGATTGGCTACGGAAGAACAAACAGCATCGTAACTTGGTGCGCGCCTATTTGGCGTCGATTACGTTTTGTGATTCACAAGTGAAGCGCGTCTTGGACGCGCTCGAAAAATCACCTCATGCCGACAACACGATTGTCGTGCTCTGGAGCGATCACGGTTTCCATTTGGGTGAAAAAGAAATGTCAGGCAAAACGACTTTGTGGGAACGATCAACACGAGTACCGATGATCTTCACTGGCCCGGGGATAAAAAAAGGAGTCTGCGAACAGCCTGTTGAACTGTTGGACATCTATCCGACGTTGGCAAATTTGGCGGGGCTGCCGGCTCCGAGCGACGTCCAGGGAATCAGCCTCACTCCGCAACTGGTCGATCCAAAATCGCCGCGCGCGCGTCCTGCGGTCACCACTCACAATCCGGGCAACTGCGCGGTTCGAGATCAGCGGTATCGTTACATCCAATACGGTGACGGTAGTGAAGAGCTCTACGATCTGGAGGATGACCCGAACGAGTTTACCAACGTTGTCCAGCGATCGGAGTTATCCGGCGTTGTAAAAAGGCTGCGCGGTTTTGCTCCCAAGGAATACGCGCCGTTGGCACCAGGGAGCGCCGATAGGATTCTCGAGCAAAAAGCCGGTCGCTGGTATTGGGAGAATCAGCCGATCGACCCTGAGAATCGGCCTACGAAATAGTCATTTTCGCGCTGGCAAGCGGTCTTTTTTCTCCAAATTCTCTGCCGCTGTTATCTTCAGTTTTGCCCGCATCGCGTGGCAGCTGGACGCGCAGAGCCTGAAAAGCTAGGTTTTTCTCACGTTTTGATGCTCGAAAAAAAAATTTGACGTGGGCAAGATGAAAAATTAGAATCGAGCCTTCATTGTATACAATCGTATTAAGTTTGGTATACATGAGGTCGTGTCTGCGGAGGGAGAAGCAACTCAATCTGCAGGCTGTGACAGTTGTTGTTCTCTAAAAATTAAACTGCTCGTTTCTTAAGGATGCATCTATGAAGATTTTATTATTAGACACGCTTCGTTATCGCGTAGCGTTGGCTTGTGGCACCGCGCTGTTGTTGACTTTATCGTTCGCCGGGGCGAATGCCGATGCTGGTGTCGTTCTGTATTCGGACACCTTCAGTCGAGTCACAGGCAGCGGTGAT
>CAKZVF010000119.1 GCA_937921995.1 uncultured Pirellulaceae bacterium | reverse complement strand
GGCAGCGGAAAGCTGTTTTTGAATTTGATCCGTCGCTTTGGAATCGAGAGAACCAACGCCCAGAGTTTGGCTGAGTGATGTTTTAGATTTCAATTCGCCAACTTGCACGATATTGCTGAGGAAGACCGTGCCGAAGTGTTGCTGAAGAAAGATGCGTGCGATCGAACCGCCAACGACGTCGCTGATCGCGCTGCGGTAGCTGGACCGCCCGCCGCCTCGGTAATCGACAAAACCTTTTGATTGATGGTGCTTGACCAGATCCGTGTGACCGGGGCGCACGGCGCCTTGGGGGCCAGAGAATTGAGCGTAGTGTCCGCTTTTGGAGGATGCTGTGGCGACAAATGCGGCGATCGGTTCGCCGGTGGAGAATCCTGAGGAGTACGTTCTCACGGCCTCCTGTTCCCCGATCATGACCGAGGGTCCGGTCAGCATCGCGTCATGGTCGGCATCGTTGAAGATGCCGGCGGTGAGGATGACTTGATCGGCTTCGTTGCGCGGAGTTCCGTGTTTGTTGGACCCCGGCCGGCGTCGGTTGAGGTAGTGCTGGATCGTGTCCCGCTGGATCTCAATGCCCGCTGGACAGCCGAAAGTGATCGTGCTGATGCCTGGACCGTGTGATTCGCCGGCGCCCGCGACGCCAAAGATTGGCCCGCCCAAAATTTCCATCGTCTGCCTATTGAGTGAAGTTTTACCGCAATACAGCGGCCATTTGACCGCTCTATTCTAATCAAACGCTGCTTTTTAGCGAACCCGTTAATGCCGCATCGCCCGAACCCCGACCAGCGGTAAATTCTTTTTCCTAACCCGACCTTTCGGGCCGATGGGGCTAAAGTTTCGTTGCCGTGCTGGATAAATTCGCGCTTTGCCCTTAAGTGTGATTTACTTTTGAACACCACCTATTGCGTCTTCTCCTTAAGGGCTGTTCTTGTGAATCGAATCGTTACATTTGTGATCACCTTGCCCCTTTTCTTCCTTGTTAGCAATGCAAAGGCGCAGAAGGCCGCGCAATTGCCCCGCCCCGTGCAAAACGCAGAAGAGATTGTCTACGCAAACGAACGCACGTCGGTCATGCCCGGCTACCGGCGCTATCGTAAGCCAAGTGCAGGAAGGCCAAGCGTTGAGAAGACATCAAAAACGACGGCTGAGTTCGTGCGGAGTACTCACGCTTACCGTGAGCCGAAACCAACGCGCCAACCAAGACCTAGACTTACGCCATTCTCCCAGGTTCAGTCGACCAAGGCTGCGCCAGTGGTGCGTGGTCAGTCGCGCCGCGTTACCAGTCTTAGGGTACCAACCCCAGCACCGGCGACCCCAACTTCTGCTCCGGATGCCATCGAACCTGCTCAAACGCAAACGGATGTTGTCAGAACGAGCATGCCAACCATCGGTTCATCGGTTGGTCAGGCGCATGCGAGCGAGAATGCGCCGGTGATTCCTAGTTCTTCGCGCCGCATCACCAGCGCAAAGACTTCAATTCCGGCACCCGTGATTGCTGATTCTTCACGCCGCATCAAACTTACCACTCCATCGGTGCCAGCGCCTGCGATTCCCAGTTCATCGCGTCGCATTGTAAAGATCGAGGCACCGGTGCCAGCGCCGGAGACCCAAGCTTCCGCTGCCGATGCAACTGTTGCTGCTGAAACTGACTCGGATATCGCGAAAACGAAAATGCCAGCCAGCGGTGCACCGAAATTCGCTTCGCCAAAATACAAGTATCGAAGTCCATCTGACTACGGTCAGGGTGATTTCCAACAGAGCCAATGGAAGCCTCGACCTGAGCAGATTCAAAACCCAGAAGAAGAAGTTAAGCTCGCCTTACCCACCGAGCGGACATCACTGCCGCCGCTGCAAACGGTCGACAACAACAATCTTTTTGAAGTGGTAGAGCAAGCGTTTTCCTCGGCGAGCATTGCAGAGAGCACATCGGCGAAGATTGTGGAGAGCATTGCAATTACCGTTCCCTCGGTTGCTTCGAAGACTGCGGAATCGGAATCCGAGGAAGAATTGCCGCCGACCGCTTTCGTTGTAGAAACCGCCACTGGCCCCGAAGCTGAAACCGAAAACACAGTTCTAAAAAATTCGGCCCTCAATAACATACCGCTCAATATTGAAAAGCCGATCGAAGTGGTTACGGCTGCTGCTTCTGCTGTTGCGGGCCTGTCCACCCAGGCCGAACTTGTTACCAAAAGCAATAAGGTCGTTCAAACATCTGCTGCCCAAGAAGTCCGTCGCCAAGAGGCCCGACTCCAAGAAACCAGCCCTCAAAAAACGGCCGCTGGAGCGTGGTGGTATGTTCTTCCTCTCTTGGTCGTGCCAGTTTTAGTGTTGCTGGGTTGGGCACTGTTGGGCGGCCAAAGGCAGCGCCAATATGAGGAAGTTGCTGTGATAGACATCCCACGGCAAAAGAATTCTCCTTGGCAGAAGCAAGAGGGCGATGAGGATTCTGAATTGAGCTGTGAGGTTGCCGATGAAGCTCGTTCACGAGGTTTTCACTTTGCGGACGAAAGTTTGGATGAATTTCGTTCCGAGACAGAATTAAAGTTGTTGGATGAAATCAACGAGATTGGTTCCATCGCATCTGATGCTCAATCGTCAGCAAATTCAACTTCGGATTCCCGTGCTAAGGCAGAAAAATAGTTGGTAGCGATCCGGTTATCGCAACCATTTTTTCAGGGCTTCCAATGGGAGCCTTTTTTCATTCAGGATTAGACCAATCGCATTCGTCGATTGCTGACGTGATTTACCCTTTGGCTATAGGATTGGATTGGGCATCTAGGTCTCTGCGCCCTCGCCAGCCGGTGTTGATTTCAATCACGGGGATATCGGCTTCTTGGACAAAGCTTCTAATGTACTTTTTAAGGGGAGCTCCCATTACAAAATAGCGATTTAGAACACCGTCCTCTTGGACGATCAAGTTTAGGTCGGTGTGGATGTCGGGGTGATGCTCACATCTTCCTGTAATCCACTGCAGCGTGACGGCATCTTTGGGAAAGGTTTTCTTGAGTCGGGGAAGAACGATTTCGTCCGTTGCTCTGTTGAAAACGATGTAGGGACCGGCATCAATCTCGAGTTTTGCTAAGAAGTAAATGGCTGTGCAGGCCAAACCGCCAAGGAGAGGACCGCCGATCACGATTGCCCACATCTCAGGTGGCGAAGTAAACAGGTATCCGAGAATCGCCCACGCGGTAAAAAATGACGTGCCGAAAACTTTGATGAACGTCAATTGCCGCGATTCTGGTTGAAGGCTTACTTCCTCTTCGTTGCAAATATATTTTCCGGGGTGGCCATAGCTTTTGGAGTGTGGCTTCATCACATCGGTGTAAGTCACTTCAAAATCTTTTACTTTGATCTTTTGCCATCGCATATTCGTTGTTCGCTGGGACAATAGTTTTCTTGGCGTTTTTGTTCTCGTGACGGGTTGGGATTCTAGGATGCTTAAGACGCCAAGTGAACTTTACGTAAATGTGCCTTGGGATGGCTTTGATGCCTAACAAGTGTGCCGATTATAAATAGAAGGAGAGTCCGTGAATCGCCAAATAATCTCGTGTGTCTGCTTCGCAGCGCTGATGTTGGCCGTTGGTTTTGCTGCCAGTTTCTCATCACTACCAGGTGCCTGGTACGAGGGCTTGAATAAGCCTTCCTTCAATCCGCCGAATTGGATTTTTGGACCGGTGTGGACAACGTTGTATGTGTTGATCGGATTGGCCGGCGGAATCGTTTGGAACAATAATTCGCGCTCCACTTCGATGAAACTGTGGTGGACGCAGATGGTGCTCAACGGCATCTGGAGCCCGATTTTCTTCGCGCTGCAAATGCCCGCCACGGCGCTGATCGTCATTGTGCTGATGCTAATCACGATCGTCGCTTTCATGAAGTCAGCATTTACCCAGACACCGGTCGCGACCTATTTGTTTGTTCCGTATTTCCTATGGGTGGCCTTCGCAACGGTGCTCAACGCGTCGATCGTTTGGCTTAATCGCGGGTGAGCTAATCAGCCGGCGGCTACTGCTTCTTGGTCAATTCGTACCAGATCGTTTTGTGGGGTGCACCGATTTCGAAAAGGATTTTCCCATTGTCCCTTTTTGTTTCGACTTGCGAGATTCTTTTACCCGTTCCGTCGAGCGCATGGACGGTGAAGTCAGTATCGAGTGCCAGTTTGATCCGTGCGGGAACTAAGTTGACGCGTGTGGGACCGCTGCCCCATTGGTCACTGACGCTAGTGCGATCGGCGTTCCACTGCATGTCGGTGTTTTCGGCTCCGCTGGAGGCAAGCAGAAGCAAATGGCGCGATGTTGCGATGGGTTGATCATCCAAGGCCGTCAGAACCAGCGTTCCATAATCGCGATCGATTGGCCCGAATTGGGCATCGATCACGCCGACGTTGAATTGTTCAGACGCGACCAAGCCCCACACGCCTTGCGATTTGGGCGTGTTCAATTTTAAGTATGACTTGGTTGTGTCGGTGGCATCCCAGACCAAAGATTCATCGGGCGTCTTCAGCAGCAGGGTTTCCGGTGGGACCGCTGTTTGAGCGGCTTTTGCGTTTACATCGACGCCCAGTTGGTACTGAAACGACAATCTGCCATCGCCGCGGTCTTCGTAGGTGCCGCCGAGTTTTTTCCTCAGCGCGGGTAAGTCGTGACGAAGGAAAATGTTGGATGCCACCGAGAAAGCGGCCAGCTTTGCGGGCTGGCTATTGAAGCCAAAAAAGCCCTCGAAGTGATCCTTGAACCATCGGTCCGCACCTGAATCGTAATCGAAAAAGAATATCCCATCCCAATCCTGAAGCGATCCAACGGTTGCTGCCATCATGATCGCACCGGTGCTGACGTCACTGGGTTCGGCATGATTCCACTCGCTGAGAGTGAAGGGCATACCGTGATACCGCCAACCCGTACGCGTAATCAAGGATCGCGCTGGCCAATCCGTTTGTAGTGGTTGCGTTTCGATGGGTACATTTCCGGTTCGATATTCGGTGGGGTTAAAGTCTTTGCCAGAGGGGAAAGTTGGATGGTGCCAGTAGTTATGCAAATCGACATAGTCGACGGTTTCGGCCAGTACCCCCGGGGCGTGATAGTTTTCCTGCGACGCGGTGATAGGGACTTTGACGCCCAGTTCGTTCTTGAGAAAATCGCGTAGTTCGACAATCCATGCTCGTTCGGTATCGACCATGAACATTTTGTGATCCGAGATCGCGGTTTTGGGGAAGTTGTTATCGGGGATGCCAATGTTGGCTTTCTCCAATCGTTGTCCCGGCGGAATTTCGCCAACCGATCCACCTATCAAGCTCACATTGGCCAGCTCGAAAGGGACATCAGAGATTCCGATGTTGATCGCTAAAAAAGCTTCTTTGGAAGTCTCTTTGGCAACAAAAGAACGTTTGACGTGAACCCATTCAGGTGTTGATTCTGAAACTTCGTAAACGCCAAGGTCTCGCCATTGTCCACCTTGGGCCGAAGAAATCTCAAAAGAGAAATCACGCACTTGATCGCTTCGAACCCAAAACGAAACTTGATAGGATTGGTCTGCATTGAGCGCGAGATTGCTCGCGACTAGCTGTCTGAGATGATGTTTGTCGAAAGCCTCTTGGGGTTCGATTCTGATCGCCGAAACCGATGCGTCAAATTCGGCCTCTTTGAACGTCAACGGAGTTTCGGGCCGCAGCGTCCAGTTCCCCAGATCGCGCTTCCAATCAGCAGCCTTCAATACCACTTGCACGGCGGAAGTCGGATCTGCCGGTTTCCAGGAGGCCGTGAGATTTTCGTGGTTACCGTATTTCGATCGCAGCCAGCGGTTCCATTTCGATTGGTAAGATTTCACAAACCGCGGAGGAAGATGCTCGATCAACGCCGCTCCTTGAACAGAGAAAAAATTCTCGTTCAACATCTCGATCAGCGCGATTCCTGGGTCATCGGTGCGTTTGAGTTTACGATAGGGGTTAACGTGCCCCAACAGATCGCGGCAATACTGTTTGAGTTCGGCTTGCACATCGGGATCGTAATACATTACCCATTTGTTGGATGAAGACCACCATGGTCCATTCTCCAACTTCGGGAATCCTTCGGCTTCGGTCAACGTGCGCGAAACATGGAGGTTGATGTTGGCGTAGATTCCGTTTTCGTGCAGCTTCGCCAGAAAATAGTCCAACCGGTCGACTTGTTCAGGTGAGAGTGATCGCGAACCGTCAGTGTCGGTCTGCCAGATGCCTTCAGGCGCATCGAGCATGTCCATGTGATGAAAACGAATCGCGTTGCAGCCGATTTTTGCAAGATGCGGAGCCACTTTGTCGGCTTCTTCGTGGGTCGGAAAGTTTGCGCCGAAGCAAAGATTCATTCCCCAAAAACGCAGACGCTCCGCGCCCACAAAAAAATGTCCATCCTTTACTTGCACGAACCCTGCGGAGCCCGCCGGTTTCTGCATGGACCCGGAGAAGTCGGTTGCCGTTTCGGTGGAATCGTCACCGGGAATTATGAATGCAGCGGTCTGTGCTCGAAGCATCTCTGCGCAATGACTTACCAAGCAAAAAGAAAGCAAGATTGTGGTCGTTAATAATCTGGTTCTGGTCATCACATTATCTTAACGCATTTTCGATGCCTGCTCATCTTCAATGCGTGCACATCTCTCGGTGAAGGTGGATTTGCTGTGCACACGAGAGGTCCAAGCAGCCTATCCTGCCAATCACACCCGGCTTTGCTGCAAAACAGTCAATCTACTGGCCGGCGCGGTCGGAACGCCTACCGGTTTCGATCCTCATAATCGGACTTTTTGATACTGCTTGGACAAGTTTAACGGTAGCCTGATTTCGTTTGCTGCCTTGGGCCGTTGCATAACCTAGGCTTGTCTTGCACGCATTAATCTGTGGCACCGAACATCTGAAACATTGAACTTTCAGAATTTGCTTCCGATTCAAAGCTAAATTCAGCAGACCCGAGGAGACCCCTGTGAAACAAATTTTGACCCTTGCTATCTTTTGTGCCGTTGTGTCTTCATGCAGCGTTTTCGCCTTACCAAGCAGGGCGCTCGCTGCTCAGTCGTTGGCGATACTTGAAGTCCCTCAGAACAATCCACAGGTTAGACCTAGAGCAAAAAATCAAGGCGCGGTTGAGGCTGATCGACAAACCCGCCTTATCGCAATGGCCGGGTTGCCAGCACGAGACTCTTCGGTCGCAGTTGCAGGGCAGCGTCAGGCAACGCGTCGTAACAGCGCCGGTTTTGGGTGGTGGTCATTTTTAGGACTCGCGCTGTTGCCACTGTTGATCTTGGCAGGCGTTTGCGGACTGGAACTATTGCTGTTTGGGCGGTCACGATCCGGGCAGCATGAAGGAAAGTCATCTCCAATGACGTCAGCTGAAAACATCACAGTCGCCGCTATGGAAACCAATGATTGGCGTGCGGCTGAGGCATCGCAAACTGCCGCTAACGGCGAAGTGATATCAGCCGAACGACCTGTTGCTGAACAGGACCGGCAAATGCAAACGTCTTCCGCCGCCTCAAGTTCAGCTTCGTCGCGATCGGTATCCGAACAATCTGGCGCTGATGACTTGAAAAAGATCCGTGGCAT
>CAKZVF010000118.1 GCA_937921995.1 uncultured Pirellulaceae bacterium | reverse complement strand
GACGAAATGAAAGTCGCCGGTTCGGTCTGCGACTTCAATTCCCCAAAACGTATCGGCGATGCGTTTGCTGAACTGGAGATGGGGTTTGAGCACTTTTACGTGTTCAGTAAATCACCCGATCATTTCGAAAAAGTCGCTCATGTCACCGAACCAACGACCGGGCGGACGCTAGAAGTGTCGACCTCGGAACCAGGGACTTTGCTGTACACCGGACGCTATACGTCGGATGATCTCAAACGTGAAAGTGGTGCTCAGTTTGGACAGTTTCGAGGATTCTGTCTGGAGACGTCAAAGTATCCCAACGGCCCCAACATTCCTCACGCGCCTCGGAGTGTGCTGGAGCCCGGTCAACAGTATGAGGAAACGACCGTTTACAAATTCGGCGTCCAATTGCATACCGCTTAGGGCACAAACCGGTAGTGGACGAGGCCACGAGTCCTGCGGGGCGTTCGCAATTCGCCTCTCGACAGAGTACCGCTTGCTTTGGCAAGTGAGGACTCCTCACGTCGCCCACCAACAAAGTTCTTCCAACAACAAATTTACTAAAACCAGAATTGAAAATTTTTCCCAATGAAATCAGCTCAATATCAAGGTAACAAGACGATCGCGGTCGGTGAAAGCCAAGCGATCGCACCGGGTGACAACGAAGTTCGGCTTGACGTTGGCTTTTGCGGCATCTGTGGAACCGACATTCACATTTTTCACGGTGCGATGGACGCGCGGGTGGCGAACCCACAAATCCTCGGTCACGAAGCGTCTGCAACGGTCGCCGAAATCGGTGCGGGCGTGAACAACGTCGCCGTCGGCGATCGAGTGGCAGTGCGGCCGTTGAAATTCGGACAGCCCGCGGACTTCGATAAGGGGTTCGCCCACGTGGGCAAGAACCTGAAATTCATCGGGATCGACCTGCCCGGGGGAATGCAATCGTCGTGGACGGTGCCTGATTACACGCTGCACAAACTGCCCGATGCGCTCAGTCTGGAGCATGGCGCGATGATCGAACCGGCGGCCGTGGCGTGTCACGACGTGCGGATGGGCGAGGTTGTCTCGGGTGAAACCTGCGTCGTGATTGGTGGAGGCCCGATTGGTTTGCTGATCGCTTTGGTCGCCAAAGAAAAAGGGGCACGCGTGATCCTGTCGGAGGTCAATCAAACGCGTTTGGACCTTGCCCAGTCGCTGGGGTTGGAAGTGGTCAACCCGGTCAACACGGACGTGCCCGAGAAGGTGGCGGAGTTGACCCATGGGAAAATGGCGGACTGCGTCTTTGAGGTTTCTGGATCCGCGCCCGGCGTAGAGGTGATGACCGAACTTCCCAACGTGCGAGGACGCATTGTGATGGTGGCGATCCACCCGCAGCCCAAGCCCGTCAATCTGTTTAAATTCTTTTGGTCTGAGATTCGTATGATCGGAGCGCGGTTGTATCAAGAGGAGGACTTTGATGAAGCGATCGCTTTGGCCGCCGCTGGCAAATTGCATTTGGACAAATTGATTACGCAAGTCAATCCAATCGAGGACGTACAGAAAACATTCGAGATGATCGACGCGAATCCTGATGGGATTAAATACTTGATCCAGTGCAGCTAATTTTTCTCCTCCCCCCACACCTTTTTGAAGACAAACAAACGATGAGCATACTGAAGCAATTTGACTTAAGCGGCAAAACAGCGATCGTCACCGGTTGCAAACGAGGCATCGGCAAAGGCATGGCGATTGGACTGGCTGAGGCAGGCGCTGACATCATCGGCGTATCGGCATCGCTGGAAACCAGCGGCAGCGCTGTTGAAAAAGAGGTGACCGCATTGGGCCGGAGCTTTCATGGATATCAATGTGACTTCGCCGATCGCGATGCCGTCTACAAATTCATCAAACAGGTGAAATCAGACCACCCGCAGATTGACATTTTGGTGAATAACGCGGGAACGATTTTGCGAAAACCTGCCGCCGAACACCCCGATGAATATTGGGATAAGGTCATGGAAGTGAACCTCAACACCCAGTTCATATTGACGCGCGAGTTTGGCAAAGACATGGTCGCCAGAGGATCTGGCAAAGTGATTTTCACGGCGTCCTTGCTGACCTTCCAAGGCGGCATCACCGTGCCGGGTTACGCGGCCAGCAAGGGCGGCATCGGGCAGTTGACGATGGCGTTCGCTAATGAATGGGCCGGTAAAGGAGTCAACGTCAATGCGATCGCGCCGGGATACATTGCGACCGACAACACGCAGGCGTTGCAGGACGATCCTGTGCGCAGCGAACAGATTCTTGCGCGTATTCCCGCCGGACGCTGGGGCAAACCCGAAGATTTTAAAGGCCCGCTCGTCTTTCTGGCCTCCGATGCATCCGCCTACGTCAGCGGCAGCGTGATGCTTGTCGATGGCGGCTGGATGGGACGCTGAGCTGGAAAGAAAAGACGCGTGGCGAATCGCCTGAAGAAAATTTTGAAGAGACAATTATGGCAAATGAAATGACGACTTCGGTCGATGGGAAAACGCACTACCGGATGTTCATCAACAACCAATGGGTGGATGCATCCAACGGTCAGACTATGGATGTTGAGAACCCGACGACCGAAGAGATCATCTATTCGGTTCCCAACGGCACTTCCCAAGACGCCGTGAAAGTTCTCGAATCGGCTCAATCGGCACAGAAGGCTTGGGCGGCATTGCCCGCGATTGAGCGCGGTCAGCACTTGATCAACTTGGCGGCGAAGATTCGCGAGAACCAAGAGTGTCTGGCCAAAATCTTGGTGGCCGAGCAAGGGAAAACGTTAGCGCTGGCGATGGGAGAAGTTGGGGTGTCGGCGGATTTTCTTGAGTACCCCGCCCACGGCGCGCGCCGAATCGAAGGCGATATTTTTCCGTCGGATAACCCCAGCGAACACATCCACATTCACAAAGTTCCCTACGGCGTTTGTGTTGGGATCTTGGCTTGGAACTTTCCTTTTGCGCTGGCTTGCCGCAAGATCGGTCCCGCGTTGACCGCCGGTAATGTCATGGTCGTGAAGCCGCCGGAGATAACACCCGTTGCCGTACTGGAGTTAGGTCGATTGGCGCTTGAAGCCGGATTGCCGGCGGGTGTGTTGGGCGTCGTCACCGGCGACGGCGCGGGCATTGGGGCCGAACTAGTTCGCAACAAAATGACTCGTCTGGTGACGATGACCGGCAGCACAAAAACGGGACAAAAGATTTTCGCTGATTGTGCTCAAAATCTTACCGCCGTGCGTTTGGAGCTTGGCGGTAAGGCACCTTTCATTCTGATGGAAGACGGCGACGTTGACAAAGCGGTGCAAGGTGCGATGGATTCGCGATACCTGAACCAAGGCCAAGTCTGCACGTGCAGCGAACGTTTCTACATTCATGCCGACGTCTACGATGAGTTTTTGGAGAAGTACATCGCGGCGAGTGCCAAGTTGAAACTCGGCGATCCAATGCGTGATGACACTGACATCGGACCTAAAGTCAGCCGCGTCGAATTGGAAAAGCTCGAAGCGATGGTCGACCGCGCCGTGAAAGCGGGGTGCAAGGTGGAACTTGGCGGCAAGCGTCCCCAAGGGGAAGAATTTGAAAAGGGATATTGGTATGAGCCGACTATTTTGACAGGCGCCAATAATTCGATGGAGATCATGCGGGACGAAGCGTTCGGCGTTGTCAGCCCGATCATGAAAATCACCAGCTTTGACCAAGCCTTAGAATTGGCCAACGACAGCGACTATGGATTGTCGGCGTTTATCTTCACCAACGACTATCGCCGGGTGCAGCGGGCCGTGGCGGAGCTGGAATTTGGTGAAATTTATATCAATCGAGGTATGGGCGAGCAGCGTCAGGGATTCCATAATGGTCACAAGATGAGTGGCACCGGCGGTGAAGATGGAAAGTACGGAATGGAAAACTATCTTGAGAAGAAAACGTTCTACCTCAACTTCTCTTAGTCAAATTCAACTTGCTGAATTAGAACAATCCAATGCAACCAATCAAATCCGATCAACCTAATGCGATCAATCTAATGCAACCATCATCCGCAGTGCTCGAACAAAAAGATCAACCACAAACAAAATCTGCTTGCATGAAAATTAAAACTGTTGAGACCGAGCTTTATCACGTCCCGTTGAGCAAGCCAATGGAAGATGCCATTCATGGCGTCCAAACGGACTTCTCTTTGGTCGTGGTGAAGATCACCACCGAAGATGGAGCTTCGTCCTTTGGATACACCTATGGCGTTGGTAAAGTCGGCGGTTCGGCAATCGCAACTTTGATTCGTGACAATCTTGCTCCGTTGATTATTGGCGAGGATCCGCGCTGTATTGAAGCGATCTGGAAAAAGATGTGGTGGGCGGTTCATTATGTGGGCCGTGGTGGTCTCGCGATGTTTGGCATGTCGGCGATTGATTTGGCGCTGTGGGATTTGAAGGCCAAATTGGCCGGAGAACCGTTGTGGAGATTCTTGGGTGGGCACGACAACAAAGTCGAATGCTATGGCGGCGGCATTGATTTTGACATGACCATCGATCAGTTGCTGCAGCAGACACAGGGGTTCTTGGACGCCGGCATTCATGCGATCAAGATGAAGATCGGCCGCGACAGTATCGCCCAAGAGTGCGAACGCATTGCTGCGGTTCGGAATATGATTGGCCCCGACAAAAAATTGATGGTCGATGTGAACATGAAGTGGTCGGTCGAGAAATCGTTGCGAGCAGTCAGAGCGTTTGAGCAGTACGATCTTTATTGGATCGAAGAGCCGACTATTCCTGACGACATCGAGGGCTTGCGCCGCATTGAAACCGAAGGTCCTATCGCGGTTTGCACCGGAGAAAACCTGCATTCGGTTTACGAGTTCAAAACGCTCATCGCGGACGGGGGAGTGTCCTTCCCGGATGCCGATCTGTCCAACATGGGTGGGGTCACGGCGTTGATGAAAGTTGCTCACATCGCCGAAGCATACAATCGAAAGCTCACCACCCACGGCATTCAGGAAATGCATGTGAGCTGCTTGGCGGCGATTCCCAACGCGTCGTTGCTGGAAATTCATGCTTTCCGTTTAGACGAATTCTTGCTGAAGCCAATGAAGATTAAGGATGGATTTGCTTACGCGTTTGACACGCCTGGGCACGGGGTCGAGTTGGATTGGGATAGGATGTCTAAACACAGAATCAGTTGATCTTGAGTCGGATTTTTTCACGACCGTTGAACCTAGGAGCGTTATTGTGCGTTGTCTTTTGTCGGGTGCTGAAGTTCAAAAATTAGCGACGTTAGCGTTTTTGATCCTTTGTTTTTTTGCGATGCTTGGCCAGCCCAACGGTATTGTGCTTGCGCAGGAGAAATCGGTGGAACCTACACCCGAGCAAATTGATTTTCTGGGGATTACCAACCCGGACAAGTTGAGTGCCGCATCAAAACGCGCTTTAGATTGGCCCGACGTCGGGAACGAGTGGTTTGTTCAGTTCGGCACGCAAGACCTCAAAGGCGATCTCGCGTACGAGGAAGGTGTCGTTCGTCGCGATCCCAGCGCCGTGATTAAGGAAGATGGGAAGTACTACGTTTGGTACTCCCGCAGCACCGGGGAAAGTCAAGGGTTCGGCGGCGACATTGAAAATGATAAAGTGTTTCCGTGGGATCGTTGCGATATTTGGTACGCCACATCTGTCGATGGGTGGACGTGGAAAGAGGAAGGCTTGGCCGTCGCGCGGGGGCAAAAGGGCGCCTACGATGACCGTTCTGTGTTCACGACCGAGATCATGAAGCATGACGGGATGTATTACTTGTGTTACCAAACGGTAAAGTCGCCTTATACCGTGCGCGTCAAAAACCAAATCGGACTTGCCTGGGCCAGTTCGCCCAACGGACCTTGGACCAAGAGCGCTGAACCTATTCTTAGTCCTGCCGACAATGGAGTTTGGAAGGGCACAGAACAAGACCGGTTCAGCGTTGAGAAGAAAGGTGATTTCGACAGTCACAAAGTTCACGACCCCTGCATCATTCCCTTCAAGGGAAAATTCTATCTGTACTACAAAGGCGAACAGATGGGCGAAGCGATCACCTTCGGCGGGCGGCAGATTCGGCACGGAGTCGCGATCGCCGATGATGTAAAAGGGCCCTACATCAAATCACCCTACAATCCGATTTCCAACAGCGGTCACGAAGTCTGCGTTTGGAAGTACAACGGGGGTATTGCATCCTTGATCACGACCGACGGGCCAGAGAAAAATACGATCCAATGGGCGCCCGACGGTATTAACTTTGAAATCATGTCGGTCATCAAAGACGCGCCTCACGCGATCGGGCTCAACCGAACCGCAGACAATGAGAAAGAACCGACGGAGATACTGCGGTGGGGACTGACTCACCAGTACCGATCAAGGCATTATCAATACATCCGTCGATTTTCGTCCCGTCGGATAACTTCGCACATGGCTTTCGGCGTGAAGTCCAAGAAAAAGGAATGAAGGCCTCGTTGATTTCTTCTGCAAAACGCGGGTGAAACCGGAAAAGGCGAGAAACTGTTAACAATTGTTCCGGTTTAGCCCTTGGTCCTTCCTCCGAGCCCTAACATGCTGTTTCGAAATAGATTCCTCCGGTTCTTGGTTTGCGTAGTAATCGTTGCCGCTGCGATCGGATCATTTGCGCTGTCGCCGATGTTCGTTGGGATGGGCGTGGCTCAAGCGGAGACCAAACAGGACGCGGCGGCAGCCGATTCAGCGGGCGCCGAGGCTGCCGAATCAGCCGTTTCTTTCAACACCGACATCCGACCGATTTTGTCGGACAAGTGTTTTCATTGTCACGGTCCTGATGCTGAGAATCAAGAATCTGATTTCCGTTTGGACAATCAAGAAAATGCCTTCGCCGATCTCGGTGGGTATGCAGGCATTGTTGCCGGGTCGCTGGGAGAGAGTGAAGTTCATAACCGCATCCATCTGCCGGCCGATGATAGCGCGGTAATGCCTCCCGAGGACGCGGTTCGGCAGCTTACCGATGACGAAAAGGATCTGATCGACCGCTGGATCAAACAAGGCGGGCAATACGATGCGCACTGGGCATTTCAATCGTTGGCTGATTCGGTGCCGGTGCCGGAGACTGGTTCGAATTGGGGGCGGAATGAGATTGATCAATTTGTTTTCGAATCCATCAACAAATCGGGCATGGCCCCGAATATCGATGCGACGCCGGAGAAGTGGCTGCGGCGGGTGACGTTTGATCTGACAGGACTGCCGCCGACGATTGAAGAGTTGGATGATTTCTTGGATGCCGTGGCCGCGGATTCTGATGAACGCGCGCACGCGGAGGTCGTTGATCGTTTATTAGCCTCCGATGGTTGTGCCGAACGTTTGGCCAGCGAGTGGTTGGATGTGGCGCGGTACTCGGATTCGTTCGGCTATCAGCGCGACGATGAGCGGAACGTTTGGCCTTATCGTGATTGGGTCATCGAAGCGTTTAAAAACAACATGCCCTACGACCAATTCGTAACCGAACAATTGGCCGGCGACCTTCTGCCTAACCCGACGCGCGACCAGATATTAGCAACGGCTTTTAATCGTTTGCACTCTCACAAAAAAGAAGGCGGCGTTGCGATCGAAGAGTTTCGCGTCGAAAACGTTTCGGATCGAGCTCATACTTTCTCCGCCGCGTTCATGGCGTTGACGCTGGAGTGTGCTCGTTGTCACGATCACAAATACGATCCGATTAAGACCAAAGAGTACTACGAGATCAGCTCGTTCTTTGCCAATATCGACGAAAACGGATTGATTTCCTACTTCACCGACGCGACGCCCACGCCGGCGATGCCGCTGCCCTCAACCGAGCAGGAACGTGCGCTTGAGAAGTTTTCCAAAGAGATCGAGACTTTGGAAGGTGCGTCGGCGGAATTGGCCGAGTCACGTGAACCGCAATTTCAGGATTGGCTGAAGCGACGCCAGCCGACGACCGAGATCAGCGGTTTGATTGCCAGCGTTTCGTTTGAAAAGTTCAACAGCTCGGTCAGTGTCGATGAACCCAAGGACGAAGCGGGTAAAAAGCTGACCCCTAAGGAAGCTCAGCGCTACCGCGAGATGTTCAGCAACATCAGCGGAGACAAACCCGTATCGACGACGGATCGAAATGTTTTCGTCGCGGGAGTGCATGGCAATGGGATGAAGCTTTCGGGCGATGATTCGGTTGTCATTCCCGATGTGGCTCATTACAGCCGGCACGATGCGTTTTCGTTTTCCCTGTGGATCAAACCGACTGAGCTGGACCAGCGCGGCGTCATCTACCGATTGTCCCGAGGCTGGGACGATGCGGGGAGTATCGGCTATGAGTTGACGAAGTTGGATGGACGCTTGAGCGCGAAGTTAGTCCATTTCTGGCCCGGCAACGCGCTGTGTGTGGAGACTGATGAAATTCTTGAGGTCGACCAGTGGCATCATGTGGCCGTCACCTACGACGGATCCAGCAAGGCGTCGGGGCTGAAGATCTTTGTCAACGCTCAGGACGCGACCGCCCACGTCGTCCATGATTCATTGACTCGCCAAATCAATCAATGGATCAACGGACACAACGATTTCGCG
>CAKZVF010000117.1 GCA_937921995.1 uncultured Pirellulaceae bacterium | reverse complement strand
TCAGGACTAACGGAGCAAATGATCAACCGTCCCCCGGACTTGCGTCCGGGGCAAATACATGCCATCACTTCGTGATTAACAAAGCGCCACTTCAAAGCTTACACCTTCGGGTGTGATACGTTCAACAATGTTTTGCGAAGTATTGATTGAATCAACAGACCCTTTGGCCAAGGATCTCAGCCTATTTCTTTTTGCTGCCCTTCCAAAGCGTAATCTCTTCCACGTCGTTGCTGGATGATTTGCCTAGGACGGTGGAGCAAGACAAGACATAGTCCGTCAGCTGAGCCAACAGTGACTCGACGACTTCTGGTTGGGACGTGTACAGATTGGTCTGCTCGCCGGGGTCGGCCGCGATATCGTATAGCTGTCCCTTAGGCAAACCCATTTCGGCGGCCGCTTTTTCACCGGGTGCCGTCCAACCGCCCGAGCCGCGCGAAAGAACCAGTTTATAGTCTCCTTCGCGGTAAGCAAAATGACCGCTGACGCTGTGGTGGATCAAACCCTTGCGGCTAAAACTGGGTTCCTTGGCGTAGAGAATTGGCAGAATGCTTTCGCTATCTTCGCCGGCGCTCTCTGGTAAATCCTGTTGAAGCAATTCTGCACACGTGGCCAGCAAATCCATCTGACAAACCAGATGTTCTGAAACGCTGCCGGGAGAAATGACCTTAGGCCACTTCACAAGAAACGGCACGCGGTGGCCGCCTTCCCAGATGTCTGATTTCGAACCGCGATACTGAGCACTAGGATAGTGACCATGCTCTGCCAGATCTTCGAATTTGGCTTGCTTGGAGCAACCGTTGTCGCTGGTCACGATCAGCAACGTGTTGCCGGAGATACCTTTGGCTTCCAAAGCTTGAACAATCTGCCCAACAAAGTCATCGGTTTGCATGACGAAGTCACCGTACTTACCAATACCACTTTTACCCTGCCACTTCTTTGTTGGGACAATCGGTGTATGAGGAGACGGCAGCGGCATGTAAGCAAAGAAGGGTTTCTCACTGTCGTAATCGCTGATGAACTTGACCGACTCCGCCGCCAGTTTATCCAGCACCTCGATGGCTTCAAAGTCTTCACTGGCAGGGCCGGGACGATGAAACGCTTTCGCGTGTGTGCCTTTGCCGACCCAGTTCCGGTTGCGAATCCAAACGTAGGGTGGGAAGTCCAACGAAGCCGTGATGCCAAACCAAGAATCAAATCCCAAATCGACAGGGCCGCCTGCAATCGTGCCTTCCCAGTCGATGTTCGAAAGTTTCGCCGGATCGTAGGCGACGTCGTCACTCAACAGTTTTTTCAGTTCATCACGTTTGGTGGGTTCTGCTTTCTTGCCGTCGATCGTGGGAATATCCAGCCCCAGATGCCACTTACCGATCATCGCCGTGGTGTAACCGTTGTCCCGCAGGAAACTTGGCACGGTCATGCGGTCGGTGGGGATCAAGGGTTTGCCGTAGCCGTTTAGCACGGATTTTTGAAGCTGAGTCCGCCAGTTGTAGCGCCCTGTCATGATGCTATAGCGCGTCGGCGTGCACACCGACGAGGTCGTGTGCGCATCGAGGAACGTCATGCCCGCGGAGGCCACTTGATCCATGTGCGGCGTCGGGATCTTGCCGCGCTGCGGGTTCAAGCACTGCACGTCGCCATAACCAAGATCGTCAGCGAGAATAAAAATAATGTTAGGTTTGTCAGCGGAATGAGCCACTTGAATGGATAAGCCAAACAAACAGCAGATAGCAAGAGCGATCTGTTTCATCAATAAGTTCTCGTTAGTGTTTTATCGTTGCTACAGGCTGGACATTCCAACGTTGGCGATGTCGCAGAAGCGCAAACCACTATAACATGTGAACCGGCTGGAAACATCATTTTGATGCGCGGGCTCAAATTTTGAACGTTCTGCCGGCTTGTTAAAAAACTAGGGCAAAACGTCCATGAGTTGACTCCGATAACGGGATCCGAAAACCAAAACCAGCAACTGCTCTACGATTTCGGTTTCATCGTTATTTAAGAAGGATTCGCCTCCTCCCAATTGCGCGATCTGAACGAATGACTTCAGTCGGGTGCGGCGGTGGCAGGTGACCGTGCTGACGATGCCGCGCTGCCCAAAGCGAAAATCTGAGATCAACTTCTGACAAGCCAGCCACTGATCGGGCTTGGGCGGCGCGTCACCAAAGATCAGAATCACCTTTTTGGCCCGGCTTCGGAAACGATTGTTTTCAATCACCCATTTAATACCCGCGGTCACCGATTCGGATTTATCTCCTCCGCCTTGAGCCCGTATCTCGTTTAGAAATGTTACGACCTGAGCCACGCTGGAGCTCAGCGGAAGCCCTTTGGTAACGTACTGGTCGCCTTGGTCGCGGTAGGTACAAATGCTGATACGTGTTTTGGGAACCAGACGGAACAGGGTTTCGCCCATTTGTTCGATGCCGCTTTTGACCTGATCAATCTCAAGATTCATACTGGCCGTGCTGTCGAAGACGATAGCGATATCCAGCCCATCATTGCCCAGCCGCGCAAGTAATTCATCAAACGTTTCCACCGGCATCAGCGGATTGTCGTCGGGCCGCAATTGATCCCACGCATCGGGACTGCCCGCGACTCCCGCGATAAAATCAGGCACTCCATCGGATGATCGTAGAGAAGGCACGGGATCACCGAAGCGATTCTGATTCCGCTGAAAATCAGCGGCAATCTGCTGTCTCGGCGTCGGCAACGCCTGTAGCCGATTCATTGATTCCAAAAAAAGCACATCCGATGGAACCGGCTTGAGTTGCGGGACCGGCAAGGCCGCCAGACGCTGCTCACTCGGTGCCGGCAACACAAAATGATGCTCGGCTTCCGACGGTGGCCGCGGGGTTGAAAACCAAGGCAAATACGCCATCAATAGCAACGCTCCGACGTGCAATAACATCACCACCGCAGCCAGCAACGTGCGCTGTACGTACCGCGGGTCTGCGGCGGCAAGCGTTCGGCGGGCGTGGACTTGATCGACCGAGGCCGGCATCTGTACCGGCGACTTGCAGTGCGGGCAACGGCCGCGACTGCCGAGCTGGCCGGCTTGGATGGAGAACGATTTCCCGCAATCAATGCACTGAACATTCATGGGTTCCATGATAACGTGCCTCTAACGTTGACAACGAGGCAACACGGACGAATTCTTCACATTTCAAGTGTTAAAACGCATCACCAATAGTTAAGACGAAGCGTGTCCTTTCTGTCTTATTTGAGCAGGTGGTCCCTTAAGGCTGCCTGCTTTTTTTCGTGCGCTGTTTTTTCTGAACGATTTGGATGAATTTGACCTCAAGGACGTAGAAAGTCCTCAGTGCCGAGCGTTATGCGTGTATCCGGTAAGCGTGCGCAAGTTTTACGGCACAATCGTACTGCGAGCCGCTCTCAATCAAGAATTCCAAATGATCCAGAAAAACATGAAATATACGCTTCTCAAATTAGTTGTCACCGCTGGCTTGTTTGGACTTGTTGCCGTGGCGACGACGTTGACGCTTCGCGCCCAGCGCGGCGGAGGCCCTAACGCGCCTGATTTAGAGATCGTCGCTGAGTTCGATGAAGACAAAAACGGATGGCTCAACACGGCCGAACGAAACAAAGCGCGAGCCAAAGTCTTACAGTCCGGCGGTGGCAATCAGCGGCCCAATCGCGGGGGCCCCGGAGGACCGCAGGGCAGGCCAGGCGGTCGTGGTGGACGCGGTGGTCAGAATCAACTGACATCAGGGAAACCTGGTCCCAAAATGTCGATCGAGGACGCACAAAACTACCCCGATGCCGAGCTCTATGATGCGACGGTATTGCGGACGCTGTTTATTGATTTTGACGCCGATCGTTTAGGCGTCGACAGTTGGGAGAAGGAACTGGCAGCCTTCAAACCCACTGACGTTGAAGTGCCGGCGACACTGACGGTGGACGGCAAAGCGTATCCCGATGTGGGCGTCAGTTTTCGAGGGGCATCGTCATTCTTCAAGATTCCTGAAGGCTTAAAACGATCTTTAAACCTGTCGATGGATTTCATTAACAAAGACCAACGACTGTACGGATACAAGTCGCTTAATTTGCTCAACTGCAATGGCGACCCGAGCATGATGAGTTCGATTCTCTATTCAAATCTGATATCGCAAAAAATTCCGGCACCGAAAGTGAACTACGTGAAAGTTGTGATCAACGGTGAAAGCTGGGGCGTGTACGTCAGTTCTCAGCAATTCAACAAAACCTTTACGAAAGAGAATTTTGGTTCCAAAAAGGGTGCGCGTTGGAAAGTCCATGGCAGCCCGATGGGTGACGGCGGACTGAGATACCTTGGGGAAGACATCGAGGACTATCGCTCGCGCTTCGAAATCAAGTCTGCGGATAAAGAATCCTCTTGGCGGGACCTGATCAATCTCTGCAAAGTGCTCAACAACACATCCAGCGATCAATTGGAAGAGGCGCTTGAACCGATATTGAACATTGATGGAGTGCTGTGGTTTTTGGCGGTGGATGTCGCGACCTCTAACAGCGATGGCTATTGGACGCGCGCCAGTGACTACAACATTTACCAGAACGCGGATGGCCAATTCCAAATCCTGCCGCATGACATGAACGAGGCGTTTCAGGCAAAACATGGCGGAGGCGGAAGAGGGGGACCTGGCGCTGGAGGACCTGGAGGCCGGAGTGGATTTGGTCCTCCGGGAGACCGAAGGGGAGGGCCGCCCGGTGGTGGACCTCCCGGTGGAGGACCAGGCCGTGGATTCGGCGAACCGCGAGGTGGTGGTGGACCGCGAGGTGGTGGACCGCCGCCGGGTGGATTTGGTGGTGGACCGCCCGGTGGATTTGGTGGACCAGGAGGCGGAGGACCAAGAGGATTCGGTGGACCTGGAGGCGGTGGTGGACCGAGACAAGGTGGTATCGAACTCGATCCATTGGTTGGCCTTGATCAAGATCGCATGCCACTACGAAGCGTTCTGTTGAAGCATCCCAAATGGCGAAAACAGTATATGGCCAATTTGCGTGAGATCGCGCTGTTGATGGACTGGGAAAACATAGGTCCGCGTGTCGCGCAGCATCGCAAGCTGATCCAAAAAGAAGTCGAACGCGACACACGCAAACTGTTTACAACCAAACAGTTCAAAGACATAACCGGCCAGGGGATCCCCAAGAAAGACGCGACCACGCTCCGCGCCTTCATGGACGGCCGATCCAAGTTTCTACTCGAGCATCCCGAGATCAAAGCAATTGAAAGCGCGGACAACTAGGATGACAAATTACCGCGCGTTGGACATCACTCTTCCATCGCCCAAATCGCTTCTTCTTCGGTATCAAAGATGTGAAACGCTTTATCAAGGTTGACCATGCTTAAGATATCCAGAACGTGGCTTTCGATGCCGGTCAAATGAATCGTTCCGCCGGCTTTGGCGGCGCGCGATGCTTCTCTGACCAGGGACCCCAAACCAAGACTCGAAACATAGCCAAGGCCATCAAAGTTGATCACGATCTTTTTATTGCCGTTTTCAATTTCGTCTTTGACACAATCGAAGAAGTATTGATGGCTGTCATTATCAAGCTTTCCAGAGGCTTGAATGACGAGTGTGCCTTTGTCCGTTTTTCGACTTTTGAAGTCAATCATCGTCTTGCCTTTTGATATTGACAGCTGTTGGATCACATAAATTTTACCAGCTAAAGCAACCGACATTCCCAAAGCAAACCATAAAACAGAAATAATTTGGCTGTTTCACAAGACGGTAACACCGAAGCACGAAGACAAAAAACATCTCCGAAACAGAGGACAACTTTCACGGAGCCTCCGCGTCCCGGATTGCGATCTTTAGCTCTCCCGCGTTATCGGAAAGCTCTGTCCAAGGGTCTTGGCATCGGACGACAAGGTGACCCTCCTGAGCAGCTTTGAATGTTGCTTCGGCTCCTAAGTCAAAGGGCGCGCTCAACTCGAAATCACTAAAGATCACGCCCTCAGGAAAAGTCTTTGCCGGAAAATTTTCAATATCGCGCACGACGTAGCATTCGATCAAACCTCTTGATGGACGCCGGTAGTACCGCGAAACCAGTTCGATCATCGTCTCTAATTTATCCAGCAAGATCTGTCCTTGGCCATGCGGGAATCTGTGCGGCAATTAGTCGCGCGAAAACAAATTACACAACACCCACGCAATTCCCATGTAGGCAAACAGAACCAAGTTCAACAAAACACCTTGAACGATCGTGGTGACCAAAACTGAATAAATTCAACCGAAGCTGAAACGTCAGGCGTGTCGTTGAAAGGAGGCCCAATGTCAGCTTGCATTCCTGTTAGCGCAGAAGAAATTCCAACCGCAAATGCTCCGCAGATAACATCTAAAAAGAGACCCACAGGGAACACTACGGAGATCCCCACACGCGTGATGTAGGCGATCCATGCAGCGCGACGAGAAACGGGATTCTCCATTTGCTGTTGGACCGCCGTTGTGAATTCAAGCGCTGCATAACCGATCACGAAAACCAGCACGCCGATCACCATCCCCAACACTGCAGGAGTTCGCCAATCCCCCACACCGGCACCGATGAAGAAACTGGGCCCAGCGGCACACGCGCAAATAAGCATCCACTTTGCGATCACGTTGGACAGTTTCGGCGGCGGCAGCGGATCGGGGTTTCCCGGGAGCGGATCAATCGTCGCCGACGTTAAAGGGGCGGCGAAAGTATTCAATGAATCATCACGTTCGTCTTCGCTCATGGTTACTCTTGGTTACTCTTTTCGCGCGATCAACCTTACTAAATATTCAAAGCAGTCCCGAGACGCCGCACTCCGAACGTTCTCTTTGCTAATAGAATGCAGGGATACGATTGCGCTTTGAAATTTCGGGGAAGCTTAATGGCCAGAACTAAAAAGGCCAAATAAAGGGTGTGATCAAAATTGTGATCACCATAAAGATCAATGATAACGGGATCCCCAACCGCAGGTAATCAGTAAACCGATATCCGCCGGGGCCATACACCATCAGATTGGTCTGATAAGCAAAAGGCGTTGCAAAACCGGCCGACGCAGCCACGCAGACGCAAATCGCGAACGGCATCAGACTGACGTCCAACGCAGTGGCGGCTGAGACCGCGATTGGAAACACGAGCACCGCTGCGGCGTTGTTGGTGATCGCTTCGGTAAAGATGGTTGTTACGAAGTAGATCGCCAGCAACACAAGCCAAGGATTACCACCGGCAGCGGCCACTAATTGTGTGGCTATCGTGCCGGCCAGCCCGCTCATTTGGACCGCTTTGCCAATGCCCAGGGCCGCCGCGATCACTACCAGCAACGACCAATCCACGCTGTCGCGCGCTTGGCCTAAAGAACAGCAACCAAAAGAAACCATCAGACACGCGGCAATCAGTCCACCGGTCAACAAATTGACGGTTCCTGTCGCCACCAACAAGACCATCGCCACCAGCACCACCATCGCGATCCAGGAGCGTTCATGACGAATGGGTTGCGAGTTATCGACGCCCGAGACGAGGTGGAAGTGGCTGGAGTTGCGTTGGCGTTTTAGAAAGTCGACGTCCGTATCCAGCAGTAGCGTATCACCGGCCAAAAGTTTCACGTCACCAATTTTACCAGGGATGCGGCGATCACCTCGTGCCAACGCCACGATCGCCGCGCTGTAGGTCGTCCGGAAACCTCCGGCGCGAATGCTCGAACCAATCAACGGGCAACGATTTGACACCACCGCTTCGATCAAACGGCGCTCTGAAACATTCAACCCCAACGAATCAGCGTCATCGACTGCGGAAATCAGCCCACGAATCTGCGTCAGTTCCGCCACGCCTTCGACAACGCCTACGAACACCAGCCGGTCACCACCGCGCAAACGTTGGCGCGATGAAACGGCCGCCAGTTGTTGGCCTTCACGTTGGATCTCGACAAGATACAAATTCTCTAAGTGACGCAGGCCGGCATCTTCGATACTTTTGCGGACCAAGGGACCATCGTGTTGCACCAACATTTCAACCGTGTACTGGCGAGGGTCCTCGTCCGTGCTGACCGCGGCGCTGCGATCGGGAAGAATCTTGTGCCCCACGAAGATCAAAAACAGCGTCGCCACCACCGCACACGGAACGCCCGTCCATGCCAAGTCAAACATTTGCAGCTGCACCCCGGCAACCTCTTTGAGCATACCCGCCACGATTAGATTGGTGCTAGTTCCCACCAGCGTGCAAACTCCGCCAAAGGTCGCCGCGTAGGCCATCGGTAAATACAACTGAGAAGGGCTGAGGTTGGTTCGTTTGCAAAGGTCATTGATGACCGGCATGAACATCGCGACCACGGGCGTGTTGTTTAGAAAAGCGCTGAACGCAATCACCGGCGCAAAGATTCGCATCAAAGCTTTTTCAACGGTATCGGGTGTGCCGATGAAGCCACGGGCCACATTGATGGCCCCGGTCTGCACCAAACCGGCAACCACCACAAACAGCACCGCGATAGAAATCAGTCCCGAATTTCCCAATCCCGCGACCGCTTGGGCGGCGTCGGGCAGCTTCGAAGAATCGCTGAAGGCCCCCACGGCGACGATCACCGTCAGCGCCACAACCATCACGGCATCGGTGGGAATTCGATTTCGCGCCAACGCCACCAACAGCACGATAAGCGTGCCCAAGCAAAACCAAGCTTCCCAGTTCATAGACGGCAGCGCCGGGCAAAGTCAAAGAAAAACGGTAAACGAAAAACGACTATTGGATACTATAGTCACCCCCGGTTTTTTAAGCTGCGCTAAAGCGAAAGGCCAAAAGAAGAGAATCGGACCAGCGCACTTTATAAGATTAAGATGTTTATGAAATTCATCAGCGTTCAAAGCATTGTTCAATGCCTCCGCTGGATTGGTGGCCTCATCCACTACCTAAAAATTGAGATGTAAAGCTGCAGTGAATGCGACGAACTCTTTGTGCTCAGAGCTCTCTGTGCTTCTCAATGTCTCTGGAGAGCGCAAAGCCTAGACTTCAGAAGTTAACGGGTTTTGTGGCAATTCGGCGACGCAGCTTACCCAGTTTTGCAATTAAAAATTAGGAGCGCCTGTTGCTGCCGACTGAGCCGGACCCAAGACGAAGCCGATGGCGGTTTCAATTGGCAACAAACTCCGCCAAGCAACGTCGCAAACAACTAAAGGAAAAGTGACACCCGCATTGAAGCCTTACGGGCGAAGCAAACCCCCATCGCGCCGACGGCAGTGGTTTGCCTATCGAAAATGAATTTGGCAGGTTCAAACGAATGAAGTTACCTAATCGTTCTCTCCCTCGGAGATGGCCTGAAGACCGCTAGTGAAGTCGAAAAACGACCCTCGATTTGAACAACGCTTAGATCAACGATTTCCAGAATGAAACGCTCGGTCATGATGCTACCATCTTCACCAAAAACAATCTGCGACAATCTGACCCAGCGGGCTTTTCTATATTGTCAATGGAAGTAAAGTATGTGACGATCGCGGGCGGAAAAACTCGTGAATTCCATCTTAGAAGACACTTTTTTAAACAATCGCCACCAAATGCTGTTAATTACCAATTTCGGGCTGCCGAGATTAGTTGTTTCCAGCGTTTGAAAACACGGGACTTAAGTCTCTGCTCAACACCACAATACCCGTTATGTGTGTCAGCGGAGCCTTAACGGCAGTGACGCCAGGAATACGCCTGCGGCAATGCGTGCTAGGACACTATGTGGCAGGTATCCTTACATTAAGTGACCGATAATAATTCCAGTTAACGCAACACCACCATCGGCAACGCATGTTCGGTTGCTGCAAACTCAAATCTATAAATCTAATTAGTGACCGTTGGTCGCGACACAGAGTTTAATTCGATGCAAGAATTTCATTTCCCGACTTGGGTCAACAAGTTCACGCTATTAGTTATCGGAACAGGATTGGCCGTCGCGGGTTATCTCGCGACCTGCCTCTTCGCGGCGACGCATCCGGAAATTATTAACGTGGGCCATCGCCCCAAACAGCCGGTGCCTTTCAGTCACAAACTGCACGCCGGTCAACTGAAGATGGACTGTCGTTACTGTCACAACACGGTCGAACGCGCCGGCCATGCTGCTGTTCCACCGGCGGCGACTTGTGGTAACTGTCACGGTGGCAATCGAACAACCGGCGAGTTCGTTGACGGTGCATGGCAAGCCGGTCGCGATCTTGGCGTCGTTCATCCTGAGAAATCAACGCTGGAACCGATTCGCTTAAGCCTGGAAACGGACAAGTCCGTTTTGTGGGAACGCGTCCACGATTTGCCTGACTTTGTTTACTTCAACCACAGCGTACACATCGCACGCGGGGTCAGTTGTGTTTCCTGTCACGGCCGGATCGATCAGATGGAAGTGGTTGAGCAGGTTAAGACGCTTTCCATGAAGTGGTGCCTTGAATGTCACCGCAACCCAGTACCCCATATTCGTGACCCACAAATGGTGACCCAATTGGATATGACTTGGGAATCACCCGAAGTGGAAGAGGCTTATCACAAAGAGTGGGCAGAGAAACTGGGCGTCAACCCAAACGTCAACTGTTCAACCTGTCACCGTTAAACCGTCAGCCAACGCCCGAACGTTGCTTATGCTGCGGCCGGACACCGATTTCGAACCTTTTTCGAACCCCATCGAATCAACCAAACAATTCAGACTCATGAATAAACCGTTTCCAAAAAACCAGCAGCTTGCCCAACAGCATTTTGATCTTGATGGTGTCAAAGATTCGAAGGCATTCAACGAAGCGATCGACCGTGACTTTGGAACGGCCACCGACAACTTTGATGGCGATTCGGTTTCCCGCCGACGGTGGTTGCAGATCATGGGCGCGTCATTGGCCCTTGGCAGCATGTCCGGTTGTCGCTACGAAGAAGAGAAGATTGCACCGTTCGCATTCCGACCGGTCGATAGAATTCCCGGCGTCCCGCAAAAATACGCCTCGATGATCGAACTCAGCGGTGTCGCTCAACCGATCGTCGCGACCAGCTACGACGGCCGCCCGATCAAACTCGACGGTAACAAAAAGCATCCGCAATCAGGCGGCGCTTCCTCGACTTTCACCCAAGCTCGCATATTGGAGTTCTACGATCCGGATCGTTTGAGAACCGGTGCGATTCTGAAGACGCGCGAAAATTCGCGGATGACGTATTGGGAGGACGCTTCTTTTGATGACGTCTTTGCTTCGATGAAGGATGCGTTGAGCAACCTGTCCAAGGTCGCCGTGCTGGCCGAACCAAGCCAGTCGCCGTCGCTGCTGCGAATGAAGAAGGCCTTCACCGACAAAGGTGGCAAGTGGTTTAGCTTCGGCGGCGTCAATGACGACAACGCTCGGGCCGGTGCCAAAGAAGCGTTTGGCAAAGCCGTACGCGTGCACAACCATTTTGATAAAGCGAAGATCACGATTTCTTTGGACGCCGATTTCTTGGGCGTTGATGCCAACTCCGTCGGTAACGCGGTGGCGTTTGCGAAAACGCGGGATGCCGATGCTGCCGCCCAAGGCAAAGGGTTCATGGGCCGGTTGTATGTGATCGAAAGCCAGCACACCGTCACCGGTGCCGCCGCCGATCATCGCATGTCGGTTCAGTCCGGGAAGATCGCAGGATTCCTCGCGGCGCTCGCTGCCGCGATTGATGGTCGGCAAAAAGGTCAAGAAGTTGACAAAGCGTTGCCATACCGCGAACGATTGCTGACCGCGATGGCTCAGGACATCGTTGATAACGCGGCCGAAAGCTTGATCGTCGCAGGAGAGTGCCAACCGCCAGCGGTTCACGCGGCCGTTCACGCATTGAATAAAAAGCTTGGCAACGCCGGCAACACGGTTACTTATAGTGACGTGCCTGATGCCGACGCCGAAGGTTGCTTGGATTCGATCAAGGCGTTTGCTGATGCTGCCTCCGGTGGCGAGATCGAAACACTGATTGTGCTCGGTGGTAATCCGGTTTACTCGGCACCGCAAGATTTGAACATCGATGATGCCATCGCCAGCGTGAAGAACCGACTGCACGCGTCTTGCTTCAAAAACGAAACGTCTCAAGCCTGCGAAACCGTCGTCGACATGGCTCACGCATTGGAGACTTGGAAAGATGGTTTGGCCGCAGATGGTTCGATCTGTATCGGGCAGCCGCTGATCAATCCGCTGTTTGGCAGCAAGTCAAATCTAGAAATCCTTTCGGCGATCATTGGCGAACCGTCTGACAGCCAGACGATTGTCAAAGCAACCGCCGGTCTTTCCA
>CAKZVF010000116.1 GCA_937921995.1 uncultured Pirellulaceae bacterium | reverse complement strand
TAGACTCAGGAAACCTGCTGCGGCGACAGCAGAGCCCGCTATTAAAGCATTTCTTCTATTCATTTTTCTTTCTGGTCGACTGAAAATTATCGACTTCCGGGAACCACGTTCTCAAATTCAAACAGAGCAAACAAAAAGTGAATGGTCAACACACACAGCGTCGCCCACAGAATCGTCGACGTTACGCTGCGGCTGACGTCGGATGACGAGTACTTGGGAGAGAGGCCTTGGTAATAGGAAATCACTGCGATGCCGAAACCACTGCAGAGTAATTTTGCCATTAACCACCAAAATCCGCGATAGAGATATTGTGCTGGCAACTCCAATCCGCGGTGAAAATGGAAATGCCAGAAATTCGCTCCACGTTCGGGGTGGGAATAAACAAACACGATCAAACTGATCGTCTTGGCGGCAATGAACGCCGCGCCGATCAGAAGCGGCGTCGCAATCAAAAACGTCCAAAGAATGGGCGTTAGCAGATAACTGCGCGGCGAGGTCCCAAACGTCTTCAAAGCGTCAATTTGATTGCCATATTGCCGTCCGCCGATGTCCGAGGTGACGGCCGCGCCGCAACGCGCGGCGATCAAAACGCAGCCCAACACCGGTATGAAAATTCGATACGTCGCAAACCCCAACGCCGTCAGTAAATCCTCGACCAGCAACGGTTCGGTGTAGTCGGTAAAAGGCAAGAACTTAAACGTGAAGTAGGTCGTGACAAAACCGGAGATCAAACCCGCCGCGATTAGGTAAAGGAACGCCGCAGGACCTCCCACCATCAATAGAAAATGCCAAAAGAATCGAAATCCCCATTGAGGATTCTTCCACGTTGGAATCAGACTGGCGACGCCCGTGCCAAAACGGAGAAACGAATTTGTCGTTGCCGTGAAGAACTGGTTCAGCTTCCCCTGCACCATCCGCGCGACGGGATAGCTATCAACTTCTTCTTCAGATCGAACCTGCTGCGTCATCGGCAGCAGCATCCCTTCAATGGTGTGCCACAGTTCCTTTGGTGTCTCGGTCAACGATTTTTGATCGGGATCCAGCAGGAAAATGCGGTCGGCGATTGGCATCAGCGAATGATAGTCGTGCGTCACAATGATTGACGTCTTGCCATGTTGGTCGTGCGTTTTTCGGATCAGATCAGCGACTTGGCCGCCGGTCATCGGATCCAATCCTGACGTAGGTTCGTCGTAGAGAATCACCGGCGGGTCGTACATCAACGTCCGCGCGATCGCCAACCGTTGCCGTTGCCCTCCGCTCAGACGCGACGTGGGAACGTTGACCGGGACGCGCAGTTGCTGCAACATTTCCCGCGGTTTGATCGAGGCTTTCCGGCCCGCGTTGGACGCGGCGAAGTTCAAATTCTCAAGCGGCGACATTTCGTCAAAGAGCGCGAAGTTTTGAAACACGACTCCCGCCAAACCGCCACGGGCGGGTTGGTCGCCGATGGTGACGTTTCCGCTGTACTGAATCGCAGATTCAAAGCTGGTATGCAGTCCCGCGATCAGCTTCAGCAAAATCGACTTACCGACGCCGCTGGGCCCGACGATCAGTGTGATTTCGCCGGCCTTGAACCGGGTGGAGACGTTTTCCAGCAGGTCGCGACTTCCTGCGGTGATGTGAATGTCGTTCAGTTCAACCGCGACGGCGCTGGTTTCTTTACTCATCCGCGCCCTCAGTCGAAAAGTACGGGATCTCAGTCTCAGATTCCGAGATGCGGATCGGAAGCGCTGCCGCTGCATCGTGTTTGGGTTGATCAGCACCCGACGTCGCCTTCAAAACCAGCCAACGTTCGTCCTTGTGAAGCACGCGGTTGCGCAGCACCCGCGCGAACTCGGGTGTGATACCGGTGATCGGAGAACCAAAGAGCGCTTTGCCGATCTCGGTGACCGTGGGTTCCAAACGTTCATTGGCAATTCTCATCGCCGCAATCGCCGAATCCGAACGCCAAGTCGTCTCGATGGACTGTTTTAATTTTTCGTTATCGACGATCGCGTTTTTGAAGATCTCTTTCACAAGTGCTTTCACTTCATCATCGTTGAAGAGTTTTCGGCCGGCTTCGGTGAGCGTCTTTTTAAGTTTTTCATTCTGGGAGATTTTGGTCAGCAGAACTTTCTGCAACTCGATCGCGTCTGCCAGATGCGTTTTCAAAATGGGAACGGCTTTCCGTTCTAAAAAGCGATCGAACTCTTTGCTGGCCAGATTCTTATCAGGCAGCGGGGCGACGTCGTAAAGATAGCGCCAACCAAACCGCCAAACAGAAACCTCGCGCCAAATCTCCATCCCGATCAACTGCACCAACGGTTGGCTTTCCTCTTGAATGATCGGCCAGATTTCCTCCTCCAAAATAGGCAGTATATCTTTCTCCAGTACTTCCGATTGATAGCGGCGACTTATGGATTGGATTTGGTCCTGATGTTTGGAGATTTCCAACGCAACTTCGTCACGGATGATGATGGCGCTGTCGGCGATGGTTTGTCGGATCAGCGGCTGGAACGTTTGCAGCAATTCGTCCTGATGATTGGCGTAAGCACCGACGATCAGTTCTGTTAGTTCTTTTCGTTTGGATGGGCTGAGCATCGTTTTCCCGATCCAGCCCAGCGATGCGCTGGTGGTGTGATATTCGACGTGAGCCCCTTGATCCAACGGCGGCAGTCCGCTGAGAAATTCGACCGTGGCTCGATTCACCCAAGCTAATTTCACCGGCGGTTGCGAGCCTTCGCGCGGAAAGTCCAGTTCAGAGATCACTCCAATCGGTTCGATCGTTCCGGAGCTGGATTCTAGAAAGACAGGATCACCAATACCCAGTACCAGTTCCGTTGGCGAAGAAATTTCCAGCGTGCGTTTCTGGGCCCCCAGATAATCAATGATCTGACGCGCGGCGACGGGAGATGTCGTGGTGGATTGGCGAAAGAAAACGACACCGCCGGCGATCAGGCCAATCCAGATTAGCATGCCAGTAATGAATCGAATGTCGTTTGAGTGCTTCATCAGTTAATTGGAAGGTAACCCTTGGCGGGCTTCGGTTATCTCATTTTGGTAGTGGAATGTTGTTAAACTTCCTCGTTGCATCTGCTCCGTCGGCAGCGTTCTAATTAGATGCCACGTGGGATCTTTAACAAGATCCACTACAAATGTAACCGTTGAGTCCAAAGGGGCCGCGGAACCGCATTAGTTTTATAAACTTCCGATTCGAATAGATATAGGCCGATTCGCTGCATTGGTGGTCCATGTTGAATCGGCAGACAGTTTTTCGCCAAGGCAGAAACACGCGGCGATGTTGAAAAATTTGAATGAAAACGCTTGGCCAAAGACCCCACGTGCGTACTTTTTGTGGACGGCGTTGGAGGCAATGTTATGAGGGTTTACGCATAGCAAAAATTGCGGTGCCCCGGCTGCCTCGGTCGTAAATTTTGACTTTTCCTCACAACAGATGAAACGGAGCACCTGCCCATAAATGCCTTGACGGCGGAAGCGGGTATCCACCAAAGCGGAAAACAGCCAAACTTGGTTCGATTGCAAATCATACTTTATACCCAAGTCATTTTCGCTGTAACTGTTCCGCACTGCCCACAGCGCGGCTGCCAATTGTTGATCGGACTTTGCTTGAACGATTTTGAACTGATCGCCAATTTGATCCGCATTGGTGTAGGTCAGTTTTTCGGCGGCGCGAATGTCCTCTTCGGTTTCACACCAGGAGACAACGATCGACGCATCGGTGCGTGAATTGTTCACGTCCACCAGCGCGGCAATTCGCTGTGCATCCATTTCATAGACAACAAAACGTCGGAACCGGAAAAGCCACAGCGGCACGATTCGATTGATCGCGATACCGATAGAATACAGAAATCCAGTTCTACGAATTTTCGCTAACATCGCGATCAGAACCCTCGGCGGTATTGCATGTAGACATCGTCTTCCAGGCGTCTCACCGACCTCAGGGCCAATTGATCTGCGGCCTCCATGAGAATCGGATCTTGACCTTCGACGGGGGTGACCGAGTTGCGTCCTCCGAGGAGTTTGGGGCCCACGAAGACGTGGATTTCGTCGATCTGTTTTAAGCGATGCAGACTACCCAAGAGCGTGCCGCCACCCTCGACCAACAGATTGGTGCCACCTCGATCCGCAAATTCTTTCATGAACGCCAGCAATCGCTCGCAGGGATCGGCGTGTTCACCGACCCAGACTTCGACGCCCGCTTCAGCGATCTTTTTCGCATGCTGATAATTATAAGCGGGTGACGTGACCAAAATTGTTGGCACCTCCATCGCGGTTTTGACCAATTTAGAATTCAAACGCAGGCCCGCCTTGGAGTCCACGACAATCCGTGTCGGCGTTCGTGATTTTTTTGATCGCGCGGTCAAAGAAGGATTGTCGTTGAGCGCAGTTTTCGCGCCGACCATGATGCCGTCGACGCGGCCTCGGATCTTCTGAACCAATTCGCGCGAGTGTTCGTTGGAAATCCACTGGCTATCGCCGTGCATCGTAGCGATCTTCCCGTCGACGGTCATCGCCCATTTGGCGATCACCCAAGGCAGCCCCGTTTTCATTCTTTTTAAGTACGGGGCAAGACTGTTGGTGGCTTCGGCCGTTTCGACGCCGGTGGTGACTTCTATGCCGGCGTCTTGCAATCGTTTGATGCCGGCCCCGGCAACATCGGGGTTGGGATCAAGCACTGCCACGACGACGCGCGCTACTTTTGCTTCAATTAATGCATCGGCACACGGTCCCGTTTTGCCCTGATGCGAACATGGTTCAAGCGTCACGTAAACCGTCGCACCGGCGACATCCGCTCCGTTTGACCGCGCGTTTGCGATCGCGTTGACCTCCGCGTGGGCTTGGCCAAATTGCTGGTGATAGCCTTCCCCGATCACGTTATCGGCTTGGACGATGACACAGCCCACCATGGGGTTAGGTTCAACAGAACCTTGCCCTTGCCAAGCGATTTCGATCGCGCGTTGCATGTGCAGGGCGTCTTTAAGGGGTTGGTCCATAGATCAGCGGGGCTTGATGGAAGCACGCAAAGGTGCCAAATTAGATCAGTAGCTCGGGTTGCGCTATCACCTTGGAAAGCTGAGCGACGAAAAGTCGTTCGGTTTTCCAAGCCTACAGCGTGATTTCGGCGAATTAACGGTGATGTTCTCTTGTCTTTATTCTAAATCAAATTTGCCCGATGCCTACGTACCATGAATGATAACGCAGATTCCACCTCCGAAAATTCAGAAAAAGTGCTCTACGAATCGCATCCGTCGATGTTTCGTAACCAGCCGGTCTGGTTTGTGATCACCGTTTTGCTGTGCCTGGTTGGTGTCGGGCTGGTGGTTTTTGCCATCTGGTTTTTCAAATGCAAAGGCACCACGTTAACGGTGACCGAAGATCGAACACGCCTGCGGAAAGGCCTGTTGTCGAAGTCGATCACCGAAGTTTGGCATCAAGATATTCGCAACGTACAATTGGACCAAACTTTCTTTCAGCGGGTGTTGGACGTCGGTTCGATAGGGATCTCCAGCGCCGGACAAGGTGGGCTTGAGATTTTTGTGACGGGGATTCCGCAGCCCGACCACGTCAAGCAATTGATCGACCAGTATCGCAGGCGCGATTGAACGACGCGGTTCATTAATGTTCCGCAAATCGTCATGGGGCCAATGATTTGGAAACCCGAACGCGTAAGCGAGGGATTTCGCGTGAGCCAGTGATCCCTCGCTGACGCGTTCGGGTTGAGATGTTTTCAACAATTGCCAAAAGAATTACCGGGACGACGAACCTCGACGAACCAGCGGCTAGCGCCTTGCCGCTTATTGGGGGCAGCACGTTCGCAATAGAATTAACTATAAATCAGAATCCGAAACCAGTAAGAACATGTCACCTCCTCCAGCCTACCAAGAACTCTGTTCACACCTGAAGAAGATCGCGATTTTGCAATCGACCTCCGCGCTTCTGGAATGGGACCAGCAGACGAAGCTGCCCGAGGGCGCAGGTGCCTATCGAAGTGCACAGATGACATATTTTGCCGGCGAAGCGCATCGGCTTCGAACGGACAAACGCCTTGGCCAATGGATCAACGAACTCTCGACCGCCGAAACGGCCAATGATCCACATTCGGTGGTCGGTTGTACCATCGCTCATGTCAAGAAGGACTATGATCGCCAAGTCAAACTTCCCGCGCGGTTGGTCGAAGAACTGGCGAGTGCATGTTCACAGGGGCATCAAATTTGGGTCGAAGCGCGACGGGATAACGATTTCGCCAAATTTGCTCCGGCGCTCAAAACGATCATCAAATTGAAACAAGAGCAAGCCGACGCGGTCGGTTATGCCGACTGCCGGTATGACGCACTGTTGGATGAATTTGAACCGGGCGCAAAAACGGCAGAGGTGGCTGAAATCCTCGAAGCCCTGCGACAGGAGTTGGTGCCGTTGGTCGAGTCCATCAAAGCCAGCCAGCAGAAGACGCCGGTGGAGATTCTGCATCGCCAATTTCCGATCGAAGCGCAGAAGAATTTTGTGATGGACGCATCGGCGCAGATTGGCTTTGACTACCAGCGCGGTCGATTGGATGTGACGCACCATCCGTTCTGTACGGAAATGGGGCCCAATGATTGCCGCATCACGACGCGCTATGATCAGAACTTTTTCAGTTCGGCTTTCTTTGGAACGCTGCACGAAGCAGGCCACGGCATCTACGAACAAGGATTACCGTCAGATCAATACGGACTTCCATCGGGCCAGTACTGCAGTTTGGGCATTCATGAATCGCAATCGCGTCTGTGGGAAAACCTTGTCGGACGCAGCATGAGTTTCTGGCAGCATTTCTTTCCTGCCGCGGTCGAGCATTTTCCAGGCGCGCTATCGGATGTTTCGCTGGACCAATTTTATGCGGCCATCAATCATGTCGCACCGTCATTGATTCGCGTGGAAGCGGACGAAGCGACGTACAATCTCCACATCATCATCCGCTTTCAATTGGAACAGGATTTGATCGAAGGAAGATTGTCGGTCGACGATTTGCCGGAGGCTTGGAATGCGAAGTACCAGCAAAGCCTTGGCGTCGTGCCCGACACCAACAGCGACGGTGTACTGCAGGACGTGCATTGGAGCGCCGGTTTGATTGGCTACTTTCCGACGTATTCTTTGGGCAATCTGTACGCCAGCCAGCTATTTTCGGCCGCCGGCGATCAACTGGGAGACTTGCACTCACAATTCGCCGAAGGCTCCTTTACGCCGCTCAAAGATTGGTTGAACGCAAACGTGCATCAGTTTGGCAAACGGTATTCGTCCAACGCACTATGCGAAAAAATCACGGGCAACCCGCTATCGCAATCGCATTTGATTTCGCACCTGCGTGAAAAGCTGTCGCCGATATATAATCTGTAAAGCGACTTCGTATTTTTTCCGGCAACATAAAAAACATCGGTAAGCGACATGGCTCTGAATCTTATTGGCGTACGATTGGCGATTGTCGTTGCCGCGATCTCAGTCTTTGGTGCCGATTCGGCGCACTCGCAAACACCGTCTGACGCTCAGACTTCTGTCGCAACGCTGGTCAAGCGGCTTGGTTCGGAGGAATTCGTTGAGCGCCAGCGGGCGTCGAAACTACTGTTCGAGAAGGGCCCGGCGATCGTCGCCGAACTGGAGTCGGTCCCGCTGTCGTCGAATCCGGAAGTGAATCGGCGGCTGGGTGACCTCGTGAAATTGCTTTCCGCCGGCCCCGATGCGATCAAGGACAAAGAGACGTTCGACGCGATCATCAATTTTGAAAATGCGGAGTTGGAAACGCGCAAGCAACTGCTCGAAAAACTGCTCAGCGGTGAAAAGTATGACATGTACTTTCACATGATCGAGAAAATGCCGGAGGGGCAAGCGGAGGATGTTTTCACGGGGAATCGTCTGAAACAGCTGATTCCTGTGCTATGCGAAAAGAAGCAATGGGAAGACATCGAAGCGATTCTTTCTCATCCGTTAACTTGGAAATACGAACCCAATCTTTGCGGGTTGTATCACCAAACGATGGGGACCTTGGACGCCTACATCGACAAGTTCAAACAAGAGATTGATGATTCAGAATTTGTCGACGCAAAACAATTGGCGATTTTGATCGGATTGTTGAAGGCGGGGAAGAAGTACGATGCCGCGATGCGTTACACGCAACGGTTCAGCAATCCGGATTTAGTGCTTGAGTACGAGAATCAAATCTTGATGGAGTCGGGTGATTGGAAGGGGCTGGCCCAGCGCGCGGTGTTGAACGATGATCCGATTGACGCCGACAGCTACTTTCTTTGTAACCGGATGACGTACCCCTTGATCAAATATTGGGGCGGTTCAGAAAAGGATTTCCAGCAAGCCATAACGAAAGTGACCGAAGGATCGGTTATCAAACCAGAGGATCGGCAAGGTGATGAAGATCAACAAAACGGAGACGGCATCGACAAAGACGGTGAAGATCAAATGGAATTCGTCGTCGATCCCATTTTGCAGCAAATCCATTTGTTGACGCTTAATTGGAAAGAAGCTCAAAAGGGGATCAAATTCTCTGAAGACGAAAACACCGCGGGGCTATTAAGTCTCATCAACCGATACGAACTGATGTTGGACAAGTTGAAGCTCGGACGTGATTTTACTAGCCGACAACAATGGGCCAAGCGGAAGCAGGTCGAGATCAAAAAGCTGACAGACAAACTTGCCATCAAACGCGGACGCAACGATCGCAAGGAAAAAATCAACGAAGTTAAGTTCGCCTTGGGATACTATTTGGGTGTCTGCGACCTGTTTGCAGAACTGGGAATGGAACACGAGGCGATACTCTTCATCCGGCAGCTGTATGAACAGATTTATCCCGTCGACGACTTGGTTTTCCATCGACTGGATTTCATTGGGCATGTGGCCGACTACGGGGATGCGGAGGCGCTTTGGGATTTCATCGAAAACGCCGGCCTGAGCAATACCCAGTTGAAATGGCTGGTCGAGATGCAGCGTCCGCTGTTCAGTTTTCAAGACAAGCAATTCGTTTTGTTCAGTCTGAAACATGAGGTGGCACTGTTCGTCTATCAGAAACTCGCTCCAAAAATTGACGACCCGATCAAGCTCCTCAAACGTGTTGCGCACGTCATCAACTTTCAGCTGAAACCATCGGATTTGTCATCGGGAAACGAAGCAGAAGCATCTGACGAAAGTTTTAGCCTTGATGCGGACGTTGCGCTGATCGAGCACAGTTTTGGTTCGGACGAATGTTGGAAGATCAGCCTGATTTACGCTTATCACCAACGGCCCGAAGCAAAACAATGGGCAGAACGTGCGGCGATTAATGGTGATGCCCGTGCGATCAAGCAGATTGCCAATGAACTGTTCGATCAGCAAGATTACCTCGGTGCGGCGGTGATGTTTGAACAGGAACACCAACGAACAAAGAATCCCTTACCCCTATCGAGGGCGGCTCAGTCCTACGGGTTGGCAGGGAATCATTTGAAAGAGAAACGGCTCAAATTTCATGCGTATGTATTGCCGGACTTTATTTATGAAAACAACTTTGCAGAGATCTATCAAGCCTATTTAGATGAAGACCGAGCCGATTTGATCGCAGATCGTCTGTCCTATCGGCTTGCGATGGGCTCCATTTCCTCTCAGCGTTTCTTAACTTATTACGGTTGGAGAGTTTTGGAAAAACCCGATCCGGTTGCTGCCTCCAACTTTGCAAAAATCTTTTTACTGAACACCGGCAGCGGCAATACTCCGACGCGCCTAATTGATTTTGCCCTCAAAGCCCATACCCTCGACGCGACGGCAGCCGTTGTGGCGGGGGATTATGAAAAGGCCGATCGTGCTTTGAAGCGGTTGCTTGATTTCAGCCCGGCAACTCCGGCCGTTGCCGAAAAGACAGTTGTGCAACTGGATCTGGCCGGAGAGACACAAAGAGCGGATGCGGTGATGACGCGGCTGAAAGGGTTTTATCATGATCTGTTGGCGGAGTATCCCACCAGTTCAACGCACTGCAATAATTACGCTTGGGCGTTGGCCTGCGGTAAGCGCCATACCGATGCTGCGATTCGCCACGCGCAAACGGCGGTTGCGGGTCGGCCAAACAGTCCTGGGTTTATTGATACGCTGGCCGAAAGTTACTTTGCCGCCGGCGACATTGATAAAGCCGTCGAAATAATCAACCACGCCGGTTCGATCGAACCGGAGAAGGCGTATTACCGAAACCAGAGAAAGAAATACGAAGCCGAGAGACGATAGCGCGGAAGGGCTTAGAAATTCGAATTTCGTCTCAACAAATCGGACTGAGTTTTCCGTCCGGTCTCTTCGGTTAAAGCTTCCCAGGCGGCGGCCACTTTTTCTAGCGTCTTTTTTGAATCGACATCATCGGCGAGCGCCGCGCGGATCTCAGTGTCCAAAACTGCTAAATAATCGCTCTGCCGAAGGATCTTGGGCAGCGTCATGATCAGTGCTTTGTCGTGGGCGTCTTTGAGATGGTTCTCAAATCCCGTTTCAAATTCGCGCGAAAAATGGTCGCCAATCCATGCTTTGGTGTCGCCAAGATGCGTGGTTCGAAAGGGGCCCAGTGATGGATCAGCGCTGAAGAGCGTTTGGCTGATGGTCGATTCGGGCAGCCATTTCAAAAATTCAGCGGCCGATTGAGGGCGGCGGCTGTTCTTGGTTTGTGACGCTAACAGTCCGTTCATGCCGTGTAAATCGACGACGTTGGGATCACTGGATTGGCGTGTGCCCCAAGACTGAGTCGATTCGTCGAAGTAAGTGTTGCTGCCGGGAAGGGAATGGATCAACAAAGTCTGAGCGGCCGCCACGTCCGAGGTCGGGGATACCGCTGAGGTCGGCCAAGTGATCCCTGCGGCCAGTTGACCATTGACCAGCGCTTCTAAAACATCGGTCGGCGTCATGTTCAGGCTTGCCGGATTAAGTTTTGCCAGCGTTTTGAGTTCATCCAACGCGCGTGTGAAAGCCTCGGAGGCAATTAGAGGCTTCATCGTGCGTCTTTGAAACAGAACTGATAGACGCCCTTTCTGCCGCGCGTAGGGGGCAGCCATCGCAATGAACGTTTTCGCCGCCCAGCCTTCAGCCAATGGCACGGCGATCTTCTGTGTGGCTGTGGGCGTGTTAGCGGCTGAACCATCGGCGGCAGCGGAATCGTCGTTCTTCTGCTGAGCCAATCTTTCTGCCCAGAGAATCAACTGGCTCCACTTTTCAGGGATCTGTGTTTCGGTGCGTGTAAGCGCATCGGGTTGGTAGATAAGTGCGAACAAAGGCCCGCCGCAGGGAACCGCCCACGTCTTGCTGTCGTAGCGAATGCCGCTTTTTCTAAAGTGCTTCAAGAGATCGTTTTTGTTCAATGCATCGCTTTGATACACGGAATCTTTGAGCTCCTTAATGCGTCCCCGATGGATCAGCTCAATCATGATTTGGGCCGGGTAGATCACGACGTCGACGTCTTGGGGAATGTCGAAATCAGCTTTGGAGATTTCTTCGATCGACACCGTTTTGATATTAAATGCGCTTTCGTACCGCGCCGACCACTGTCGTTGCAGCGGTTCTGCGATGGCGGGTTCGCCGATGACCATCACCATGCAGGGGAAAGCGCGCGAGGCGGTGGGAGTGGACGGGCTGTCGTTGATCGTCAATCGCTGTCCTTTTTTCTCCTCGCATCCGCTAGATGAGGTTAACAGCAGCCCGACAAGGGACAGCAGAACAACAATTGGTGAACAGTTGCTTGTGAGCGAGAAATGCATGATCAAAAGGTCCAGGTTTCAAAAGCCGTTTGGCGATGCGGCGGTGATATCAATTTTATTACGTCTTTGCTATTGTAAGTGTTCCCCAAAATGCTTGTACCACATTCATCTCAGTAACTTTTATCGCAGAAACGTTTTTTAAAAGTCGGCAACCAGGGACTAATTTCATGAGGCCAACAGATGTTCGGATCGTCGACGTTGAATTGTTTTTCTTGCCCGTGCAGACCCGCATGCCCTATAAATTCGGCGCTGAATCGCTTGATTCTGTGGTCTGCGGCCGGGCGCGGGTGACGGTCGAAAAATTGGATGGCACCCGCGCCGTGGGTTGGGGGGAGACGCCGCTTTCGGTGCCCTGGGTTTGGCCCAGTGCGTTACCGTATCAGGTGCGGTTGGACCGACTGATTGCGTTTTCGAAGGAACTGGCTGAACAAGTCGCGGCATCAAAACTGTCGGGGCACGCTGTTGAAATTGGTGTTCAACTGATCGAAGGTGTTTTGACCGACCAATTGGTAAAGGATTCAGCGCGAAACGAAAACGCCCTGCCCTATCTGGCCGGGTTGGTAGTGAGCAGCATTTTTGACCAAGCCATTCATGACGCTTACGGGGTGGCCAATGAAGTGGATATCTATCAGGCTTACGGGAAAGATTTTCTCGATCGCAAGATTGCCGATTTTTTCGTCGGAGCTCTGATGACGCCAGAGGTGCGAAGTCGTTTTGCAGATCGGTACCTGGACCAATTTTTGATTGCTAATCCGCCCGCGACGATTGCCGTTTGGCATTCCGTAGGCGCCAGCGATCCGATCGGCGCTGATGAGGTCACCGATGAACATCCGCGCGATGACTATCCGGTGGCTTTATCTGATTGGGTCAACGCCGATGGTTTGAAATGTCTAAAGGTGAAACTGTGTGGCAACGATGAAACATGGGATCTGCAACGCATGATCGACGTTGGTACGTTGGCGTTGGAGCACGGGGTGACGGCACTGTCGGCTGATTTCAATTGCATGGTCACCGAAGTGGACTATGTCAATCAAATCTTGGATCAGTTGAAGACGGAGCATCGCGCGATCTGGGATTTAATTCTTTATGTGGAACAACCCTTTCCGTATGAGTTGGATGAATTGATGCTGGACGTGAGCAGCGTCTCCGATCGCAAGCCATTGTTTTTAGATGAAAGCGCCCACGATTGGCGGCATGTTGAATTGGGCCGCTCATTGGGATGGACGGGGGTGGCTTTGAAGACATGCAAAACGCAAACGGGTGCTTTGTTGAGCCTTTGCTGGGCGAAGGTCCATGACATGCCGTTGATGGTGCAGGATTTGACCAATCCAATGCTGGCGATGGTGCCGCACGCGCGTTTGGCAGCCCACGCGGGGACGATCATGGGATTGGAAGCCAATGCGATGCAGTTCTATCCGGCGGCGTCTGCTGAACAGGCCAAGATTCACCCTCGACTTTATCGACGGCAAAACGGTGTACTGGATCTGAGCACGATTGGTGGCAGCGGATTTGGCTATCGAACGGAAAAGATGAGCGATCAAACGCTCGCGCCGAAGAGCTAATTGCCGCTTGTGCCGAAGACTCAGCTACCGCCTGGTGCCTTGGTCCGTCTTAGTGCACCTTAGCTTGACGACTGGCCGAGTAGATGGCTTGGCGGACTGTGTCTAGATACAGCTCAGGATTGGACTGAAATTTGGCCCGCGTTTGGGCGTTTTCAAACAGTACGATATGCAGCTCCTCGTTCTTGCCCATGAAGACCCCGTTCTCTTCAAGCCCGTCCAGTAGTCTACCCTCTTCATGGAAGATCACAGGATCGTAGCCGGATAAAATTGGACTAAAGCGATCAGGATTCGATTTGAACAGTTCGTAGTTCTCTTGGGAGCTGAACAGGTAAGTCCGGTCGCGATGAACGATGCCCCACTGGGCGTCACCTTCGACCCATTTTCCATCCTTGATCAGAGAAACCGGACACTTGCCGTGAAGCGCGAAATCCTCGTCGGCGGCAACATTAACGGCGTGGTTTTTTGGCGAAACAAAATTTTGGGTGTGCTCTTCTTTTATCATCGAGGCCTGTTGAGCAAATTTCGGTTCACCTTCTTTGTAGGACTGAATGCGAGCGTTGGACGATGCGATGATCTTGGCTTCGTTGGAAGGGAGTTGAGGTTGTTTGGCTTGATCTTTTTGGATTCGCGCAAACGAGGGGCCGGCGACATCCGGCGAAATGATTTTACCACTGGCAGCGTCAAACATTTCTGACACCTCAAGCCCGGAGATAGATTTGGAAGTGGTCAGCTTCGCCGCGTTTGCCTGATCCACCTGACGAAAGAACTCGTTGTTGGTGACGCGCATCGGTTCGGCCGCAGGGGCGTGGCGCGGCACGGTTATATCGGGACGCTGCTTCGCGAGAAAGGCCTTGCGATCGAGGTGTTCGTGGGCGCGATCGGGATGAAATTCATTGGTCGCCGGGTCGTACGCGGCAAATGGGTTTTCCAAGCGTTTTTCTGGGATCTTGAAAAAACGAGATTTTTGCGGCGACGACGGCGCGATCGAAACTTGAGACGCTAATCCGGCCAGTGCGTTTTGAAGTTCGGATTGCGGATCGGCTTTGGGTTGTTGACCAGCCCGAACGCCCCTGTTGGGCATATTGATCATCTGGCCATAATTGGATCGCTTTACCAGTTGGCGTGCTTCGTTGGAGACGTCGACAGAGTTTGTCTCGTTGGGGCCGGGAGCTCCAAAATCTGAACGCTGCCCAACGGGTGCGCTCATGGGGGACATCTCCCGTTTGATCTGAGCGATGCTTGAGTCTTGTGGAGCGGCATCTTGCGTTGGTGTGTATTTGATCGACCTGCACATGCGTAGAAAATTAGTGCTCTCGGTCGGGCTATTGCGGCGGCTGATTACTTCGCCATCGGGAGTAAGGAACACATCGTGAGGAATGTTGCGCACGTTGAGTTCTTCGGCCAGCGTTTTGTTGTTATCGATGTTAATCAGAACCGGGACGGCAGTTTGGTGGATCGCGCGAACGACTGCAGGGTTGCTGAAAACGAATCGTTTTTGGTTCTGGCATGGGCCGCACCAATCGGCGGTAAAGTGCAGCATCACCGGTTTGGATTCGGCGCGCGCTTTGACCGAGGCGGTGTAGGGATTGGTCTCCCATTGGATCGCGTTGTAGTTAATTTGCTGTGCCAATGCGTTGCTGGATAAAGAGCAACATCCGGCGATGATGGCAAAAATTACAAATCTGTTCATCTGTCGTCGTCCTTGACTTAAGATCGCTGTTGCTGGCGTGCACTCAACTGTGCTTGTCACCTATAGATAGGAAGCCCAATCGAGAGGACGCCATAATCTGATCTTCGACTTTGACGGCGATTAGGCTTAGGGAAAGTCGTCCAGTTGTAACGATTTCTCTTCATTTATAAGGTCTACCCCGTCTTTTTCTGCATGCACTTGAGCGTCGGTAGAGGAATCGCGGCAAAGCGTTGCCATTAAAAAGTGCGGTGAGCATCTGTTGCGCAAAACAACCCCATTGAGCCAATATTCGCGAAAAAAGCGGCGTTTTTTTGAGGCATCGAATTTTGTGATTTATCTATTTTAAGCTTGACACCCAAGTTCTGTTAGACAACACTTTCACTCAGATTAAACAGCCTTGGCACTTGTTGCTGAAGCGGCGAACGATACGGTTCGGAGCTTCTGAAAACAGGTAATTCTCGCCGAGGGATTTCCAAAGGAATGGGACCTCTTTTTCAACAGCGAAAGACAGCGTTTCCTTTTTCGACGTGTGTAGCGCGTCAAAATCTTGCGAATTTGGAACTCGGTTCATTTGCGGTTTGCATCTTGTGACTGACAGATGACCAGACTTCCCTTGGCTCCAATGGTTGCTTTGATCCAACCCTCCAAGGCTTTGTTATTGGGCGGAACTAAATGGTTTTTCCGTCGTAATGATTGTTCTTGGGACTTTCAATTTCATTTTTTAAATAATTTTGAGAACTCGGAGTGGTCTCTGTGCATGCTGCATGGGGAGGCCATCTTGATTTGAGGTTTCTGCCCGATCAAGTTCGACACCAACAGCTGAATCAAAGTGATTTCGAATCATTGATTTATTTTTTGTGAGTGGTTTTTCGTTTATCCGAAAGCTCAAATTCCCTGCTTCTGTTGCAGGTTCTTCGTGCTTTGTTACTTGGTAGTTTTGCCAGCAACGATGCCGAAAGCTTGTTTTGAATTTTTCAAAAAGCGCCAACAGAAGTGCGATCGGTATCAGAAAATTTCGTGATGCCGGTGGCTAGTTGAGGATTGTTTATGAAGCAAACCAAGCAAGCGATTGCGTG
>CAKZVF010000115.1 GCA_937921995.1 uncultured Pirellulaceae bacterium | reverse complement strand
AAATGTACGACGCGTGTTGGCCCAGTCCAGCGGTGATACAAACCGTTGGGCTCCGAAAAGCAATTCCTGACGACCAACACGAACCGTTGTGTTGTCAAAAAGTTTTGCGTCGACAAACAAGTTCAAAAAGTCACCGTAGTTGCGATCGATTCCGCGCGGAATGTATTGATCGTCGCGGCCGATGGTGTCAGCGTAAATACCTTCGGCATAGAAACGCAGGCGATCAGTCGCTTTCCAGTCGGCGTAAGCACGAACACGAAGCAAACCGAACTGGTTGTCTGTGTCTTGGAAACGAGTAAAACCAGCGGTTTGTCCCATTCCCTGTTCGCTGTGGTACCGTGTGCGAACTTGACCACCGATATCCAGATTCCCGCGCGCTCCAAGGTTCTTGAGGCCATCACCAAGATAAGTTGGGCCTGTGTAGCCATCGGTTAGATAGCTGAAGTCGTTCTTGTAAAACAAGACGTTGTGGGCACCGACAGCAGGATTCTTCTTCTTTTTTGCTGGCGCAGCGGCAGGTGCCGGAGCAGGCATGGCAGATTGGTAAACCGTCTGCGGCGCGGGGCTGTAATACTCGTACGCCGGTGCGCTCATGCCGCCTGAGACAACAGGATCAGAATACGCCGATGGGACTTGAGCAGATTCGAATCCGCCGATGCTGCCTTCAACAACCGATGTTCCGACGTCGGTTAAGTTTGTCGTGTTCGATTGAGCTTGGGCTGTCGTCGATGCCGCGGTACAAACGAGTGCCGCCAACGATACCTTTAAAAATTGAGTTCGCATTTTATCCCTCCGTGAGATGCGATGAAGTTGTTCTGCTCGGTTGAGCGAATGTTTCCTCTTTGTCTTCCCAGGACTAAGAGAGCATCAACCAGTTACGGCAGCTTCTTAAGAACTTGAGTCGATTGCCGTTGTTGAATTCGGCGGTTGTGGTCAACAAGTTCCTCTTCGTCGGATGATTACATCAGTGGGTATTTTGAGGGAATTTGCCCGTGCGACTGACACTATTTTACCTAACCGACACGTTGGGTGTGGCAGCGTGGAGCACCCCCCCCTTAAAGTTGAATCGCCCTCCGCATTAAAAAGACTCGGTTAAGAAACCAAGCGCATAGCTAAGAGTTAGGCGCTAAAAATCTTTGCCTTCAAAGCGAATTCATAATTCAAAGGAAGCAAAGGCGACACAACCCTCACAATTTCTAGTAAGTCCGCTGTTGAGTTCGCACGGAAAGTCAAAACCTTCGGCTCGTAAGTTTGTCTTGGAGAATTCAGGATGAGCAACTGCTGGCTTGCTTGCGCTTTAACAGTCCTCGCGCGACCAGGCCTGAAAGAATGAGGCCGAAAGATTATCCGTCGGACCGAGTATGTCTGCGGTAAATGATCGGAATAAAAATTGCAAACGGTAGCCCGCCGCGCCATGGACTGTTGATTTAGTCGCGGTGCGGTCGTGGCATAGGCTTCCAGCCTGTGGGAAGCTTACCTAATACTGTACCGCTTAGTCTTCTTTGAAGACTAAAAATCACAGGCTGGAAGCCTATGCCACACCACACTCTATTCTGCGGGGGGGGGCAGCAAAATCATAGCCCTCTGCGAAGTCAATCGCGGTGGCTTCTCTCACGGCGTCATTCTCCAGCGTTATGCGCCGGCGGTGTATTGAGAAAAGATCAAGCCTTTTGAAGCGAATTCGGTGCGATCATTTAAAGCGAAAGAGCAACAGTAAAGGTGGGGCCAAAGATAGCTCTCAAACGGATCTCCGATCAAATCCTTTGCCGACCAAAGGGCAGTCGCCGCGGCCGCCTGTTGGGGCGTTTCGCAGAAAATGACCAGTTGCAAGTCACAACTGCCTGTTTTTTAAACAGCCAATCATCCCCCGGCTGCGCCTTAACTTTCTCCACACACTAATTTCGACATTAAAAACTCTTAACGGCTGACTCCTTTCCGCCAGAGGAAAAAATGCCGTCAAAAGAATTGCGGTACGCGGTCTGCTTTACTCCTGATCGTTGAAAATTTTGTCCGTTTATCTCCCACAATTTTGGAGCCGCTCAATTGTTAGCAATGCAATCTATCCACAAACTTATTCTCAGCTTGTCTTTCGCTGCACTGACCACGGCGGCCGGCAACAGCGTGTTTGCGCTCGAACCTGTTCCAACTCCTGAGGAGATGCCAGAGCTCGAACTTGAAAAGGATTCGCTTAAGTTTGGGTTCATTAAACTAACTGACTGTGCTCCGCTGGTCATTGCCAAGGAAAAAGGTTTCTTCGATACCGAGGGCCTTCAGGTCGAAGTAATCGCTCAGCCCAACTGGATGCAGTTACTTGACAATGTGATCAACGGCGAACTCGACGGCGCCCACATGTTGTCGGGGCAACCGATCGCAGCAACGATCGGATTTGGAACCGAAGCCCACATCGTGACGGCGTATACGCTTGATCTCAATGGAAACGGAATCACGGTTTCCAATGATGTTTGGGAGAAGATGGTCGAAAACGATCCTGCATTGGATACGCCAACTCCAAAACATCCGATCTCGGCAGATTCGCTCAAGCCCGTCGTTCAGGAGAAGCTGGACAGCGGTGAAAAGCTGCAGATGGGAATGGTTTTCCCCGTTTCAACTCACAACTACGAACTTCGTTATTGGCTGGCGACCTCTGGGATCCACCCCGGAATGTACACGTCGGAGGACATCAAGGGCTTCACCGACGCGGAAGTCGAATTGTCGGTAACGCCTCCGCCACAAATGCCTGCGACACTGGAATCGGGAACGATTTCTGGTTACTGCGTGGGCGAGCCTTGGAATCAGCAAGCCGTGACCAAAGGCATCGGTGTGCCTGTGACAACTAACTACGACATTTGGAAGAACAATCCAGAGAAAGTCTTCGGCGTCACCAAAGCGTGGGCGGACGAAAATCCAAACACGCATATCGCTGTCATCAAGGCTCTGATTCGTGCCGGTAAGTGGCTCGATGCGACTGACGCCTCTGGCAAGTTGATCAACCGCGAAGAAGCCTGCCGGATTCTTGCCAAACCAAACTATGTCGGTGCGGATTACGAAGTGATCAAGAACTCAATGACGGGTTTCTTTTTCTTTCAAAAGACCGACAAACGCGCGATGCCTGACTTCAATGTCTTCTTCAAGTATCAGTGTTCCTACCCGTGGTACAGCGATGGTGTCTGGTTCCTGACTCAGATGCGTCGTTGGGGGCAGATTCCCGAAGCCAAGCCTGCGGCGTGGTACGACGAGACCGCCAAGAAGGTTTACAAACCTGAGATCTACCTCAACGCGGCCAAGCGATTGCTCAACGACGGCTGGATCGCCGAAGCTGATGTTCCGTGGGACTCTGACGGATACCGTCCGCCGACCAAAGATTTCATCGACGGAATCGAGTACGACGGTAGAAAACCGATCGAGTATCTCAACAGCCATAAGATTGGCAATAAAGACTAAACCAATGACGGCGACCAAGGCGGCTGTCCTGAAACGGGACAGCGGCCTTGGTTTTTTCCTTTGCCACTCCTGTCGAGAGTGGACGTTCACCAACCACACAAAACGAAAAATTTATGTCCGATCAAACAACTCTGGAAAAAATAAAATACGGGTTACTGAAAACAATTGACGTCTCGGGATTCAAAGTCTTCGATCCCGTCGCACGCCTGATGTTCGGCGAAGAGCCGGCAAAACAGGTTGGCGAAATCACGCGTTATATGATCGTTCCCATCATTTTCGTGTGCTGTTGTTTGGCGTTCTGGAATTTCATTGCCCCGCGGCACAAAACCAAATCAGGCGAAGTTCCGACGCCCAAGCAAGTTTGGAGTGCATTGGTCACCAATCACACTCTGCATCTGAGGGAGAACGAAAAAGCATCCGATTTCCAGATCAGCGACCAAGAGCGCGAAGAGACCATTGCCCAGATCAAGGAAATCGTCACCGAAAAGGAAAAAGAGTCTGTCGAACTGAAAGCGAAGCTGGTCGAAGTCGAAGCCGAGTGTAAGTCCGAACAAGAAACGCTGCTCGAACCTCTCGAAAAAGCACTTGCTGAACTGAAGGCAGAAAACAAGCAGAAACGCGATGAACGCACCGCTGAGGCCGCAGCGCTTTCGCAATCGGTCATCTCCAAAACGGAACCGTCCGATGAGTTGCTGGAGCTTCTCCGCACAGACAGCAAATTGACTGCCGCTGCCAAGGACAAGGAGAAAGAGCTCAAAGATAAGATCAAGCTTGTACGCGATGAAAAACCTAAAAAGCTAAAAGAAGCGCGGATGGCGTCGAGCAAAGTGGCCAACGAAGTTCAGCACCTGAAGAAGCGTTTGGACTATCTCAGCACTGGAAACCGGAGCGTTAAGGTTACTGAAGCCGAAGTGGCGGCCGAAGAAGCGCTGACCAGTCTTGAGAATGCCGATTCGGCCCCGACAACGCTGAAGGCGGCCAAGTCGGTCGTCAAAAGCGAAGAACGAGCTTCCAAGATTTCCGAACAGGAATATCCCCGGGCGGCAACGATCTGGTTTCAGGTCTGGCGAAGCCTGTTTACCGTCTTCGTCGGTTTCATCATCGCTGCGGTGGTTGCAATTCCCATCGGAATCATGTGTGGGCTCAACCGCATCGCCATGGCGTGTCTGACTCCGATCATCTCAGTTTTCAAACCCGTTTCCCCGGTTGTGTGGCTGCTGATTTTTCAAATCGTTGTCGGTGCGTTCTTCCCCGATCCCGAATCTCATCCGTTCTTCCTGTTCTTCGCGAGTCTGCCATGGATTGGATCGTTAAAGGTCAATCCGGCGATGATCTATTCGGCTTGCACCGTCGCGATGTGTGCCGTTTGGCCCGCCTTGGTGAACACCGCATTAGGCGTTTCGTCGGTTGATAACGATCACTTGAACGTGGCGAAAGTCCTGAAGTTGGGCCTTTGGCAGCGTTTGACCAAAATCATTATTCCGTCATCACTTCCGCTGGTATTCGCCGGTTTGCGAATCTCGCTGGGCGTCGGCTGGATGGTTTTGATTGCGGCCGAGGCTCTTTCTTCGTCAGATGGATTGGGCAAGTTTGTCTGGGACGAATACCAAAATGGATCTTCACACAGTTTTTCTAATATTCTTCTGGCCTGCTTTGTGATCGGAATCATCGGGTTCTTCTTGGATCGGATGATGATCATTCTGCAACGTTCTGTTTCCTTTGATGATGGTGCGGCGGTCGTTTAGTCAAACCGGCGTATTGGAAAAAGAATTAAAACCACCTTAGAGGAAAACATAATGAGCGAATTTGCGATGGAGATTGACAACGTTGATGTGGGCTTCGGCCCGCCGAGTCAACGTGTCGAAGTATTGAACAGCATTAATCTGCAAGTGAAACCGAACGAGTTCGTGGCGATCATCGGTTTTTCCGGTAGCGGAAAATCGACGTTGATGAATTTGTTGGCCGGAATTCAACCCGCGTCCAAAGGCACCGTCTACATGAACGGTGACGTCGTTACGGGGCCGGGACCCCAACGCGGAATTCTGTTTCAGAATTATTCCCTGCTGCCTTGGTTGTCCGTTTATGGAAACATTGATCTGGCAGTGAAGACCGTCTTCCCTGAAATGAGCACTTCCGACAGGAAGGAGTACATTCAAGGCTACATCGACATGGTGTCCTTGTCCGGTTCGGAATGGAAGAAGCCTTCGGAGTTATCCGGCGGTATGCGGCAGCGTCTTTCGCTGGCCCGAACACTGTCGATGAAACCGGATGTGTTGCTGTTGGATGAACCGTTGAGCGCCTTGGACGCGCTGACGCGTGCGAATCTCCAGGACGAAATCATTCGCATCTGGGAGGAGGATCGCCGCACCGTCATCATGATTACCAACGACGTCGATGAAGCGGTGTTGATGGCCGATCGCATCTTGGCGCTGACGCCGGGCCCTAAAGCGACCTTAGGCAAAACGTTCAATGTGGAACTTGAGCGTCCGCGCGATCGCACAACGCTGAACTTCAATCGTGAATTTATCCAGCTGCGTAACACCGTTACAAAATACATGGTTCGTATCAACGAGGAGGCCAAGGCGCTTCGCAAGAATGCAAATCTTCCGCTGCCGGATCTCATGCCTATTGATTTCCTTTCTGTCGGCAACCAGCCAAGGAAAGTGAAAGTTCAGGAAGACGAATCAAACGAAACCATTGTCACTAGCAGTGAACCTGAATTGGTTGGCGCAGGAGTAGACAATGAGTAGTAGACACGAAAGACGCTACGTTGAAATCGCCAACCTGACTAAGGCCTATCCCAATCCCTTTGGCAGGGATATCGAAGTCGTTAAAGACTTCAACATGATCATGCGCAAGGGCGAAATCGTATCGGTCATCGGTCACTCCGGTTGCGGTAAATCAACTGTGTTGACGATGGTGGCCGGATTGAACGAAATTACATCGGGTTCGCTGGCCGTCGAGGGCCGGCAGGTTTCGGGGCCCGGTCCCGATCGCGCCGTTGTGTTTCAATCCCCGTGCTTGTTGCCTTGGATGTCAACATTTGAAAACGTGATGTTGGGTGTTAAACAGTGTTTCCCCCACGGAACAAGAAAAGAACGCAGAGAGATTTGCGAATACTATCTGAATTTGGTGGGCTTGGCGGATTCGATGAAGCGTTACCCAGGCGAAATGTCTGGCGGTATGCAGCAGCGCGTCGGCATTGCCCGCGCGATCGCGCTCAAACCGCAGGTGTTGCTGCTGGATGAACCGTTTGGACGATTAGATTCGCTGACGCGGATGGATCTGCAGGACGTGATTCTGGACATCCTCGATCGTGAAAAGATTACGACCATGGTTATCACCCACGACGTGGACGAAGCGATTTATATGTCGGACCGCATCTGCATGATGACCAACGGGCCTGAGGCCACGGTTGGACAGATCTTGGATGTGCCGTTCGCGCGACCAAGACAACGTCAAGAAGTTCTAGATGATCCGCACTATTACGATTTCAGATTCGCGCTGATTTCATTTTTGGAGAAACAGGAACACGCCAAAGATTCCCACGTCGCGGCTGTCAAAGAGCGGCTCAGCGCTCCCGAAGAAGCGGGTGCTGAAAAAGTTTCCGTTTAGCTCGCGACACCTTGCTCAATACAGCCGGAACACAGAACATACCCACGTTGAAGGTCGACGATGAATACATTTACCGAGGATCCGCCGCACACGATGACCGCTACCACCGCAAGTTGTTTAATTCGATACGTTGAAGTCTGGACGCCCGCGCTGGATAATTCCGGTCAGCTGGTCCTTGAGTCGGCGAATCTGATCAATCCCGAGAATCTCACGCCGATTTCCCCTTCGGTTACGTCGTTCAGCGATGGAGAAGGTGCCATTGGTAGCGCCATGCGTCAGCGCGGCACGGTAATCTTCCAAGACATGCCATGTGCTGATTTGGAGAGAGTCCACAACGAAACGGGGGCCGATATCACCGCCTTCATGGCGTTCCCCGTCTACTTCGAGGACAAACTGATCAACGTGGTTGGCTTTGGGCTGATTGACGGCCACGGCGCTGTGGAAATTTGGACGCGCGATGATCGAGACGAACTTTCGATCAGCGGTTCTTTCTACGGCGGATTAGAGGCGTTTGAATACATCAGCCAACATGTAAAGTTCCCTAAAGGGGCGGGACTTCCGGGGGTATGCTGGAAGCAAGGCATCCCAAAAATGGTCAACGATCCTGGAGCCAATCCTAACTTTATTCGATCCTTTGACCGTGACCCAGCAAAACTGATTTCGGCCGTGGGGCTGCCCATCAGCCGCTCCTACGGATACCCTGCGTCCATATTGCTGCTGCTGTCTTCTCAAGCGAATCCGTTGGCGAAGTACATGGGGATTGTAAAAGTCGATGCCGAAGAACCGACCGAAGACGAACCGCATCCTGAAATGCAAGCAACGACTGTCGAGTGCAGTTCGGTGAAGGATGAGACCGAAATCACTTGGCAACAGGCAGCGATCGCACAGTTCGCCCACACCGGCCGCGCCACGATTCTCACCGGGGACGCCGTTGGCGAGGGATTCCACGCTGGCATTGCCATCCCCTTCACCAGAAAAGGTTGCACCGATCGCGTGTGGTTGTTGGCGTTCTAAATTTCTCCAACTAGCGGTACGGGCGCAAGCCCTCCGGTAAAGTGCTGGGCGAAGAAATTCTTAGGCTTGGGTTGGCCTACGCCGCAGCGTTAACCAACGACCTCCACCAATCCAGTTCTTTTTTTCCAGCTTTGGTGATGAAGTAGATGGTGCGACCCGATCCGTCCTTTTCTTTTGTCGTTCGAAGAAGATCCAATTTTGCAACTCGGTTCATATAAGTGCAAATTGACCGTTTGCCGACGGCCAACCCAAGGGCATCATACTCGTCGCAAACCTCATCGAGATAGGCGCCTTCACTGCCGAAACAATCAAGGATGGAGAGTACTACAATTATTGTTGATGAGAGATTTTTGAAACGCGCTGTCATTTTGGTACC
>CAKZVF010000114.1 GCA_937921995.1 uncultured Pirellulaceae bacterium | reverse complement strand
ATCGTTTTTCAGACGTCGCAGAAATCAAGGTCGGCATTAAGACGACCGCCGACAAAGTATTTATAGGCGATTCTTGGCCTGAGAGGATGGAGTTGTTACAGCCGCTGCTGACGCATCACGTGGCCGATCGTTGGAAGTGCCTGACACCCATTAAACGCGTGCTTTACCCCTATGACTTGGAGGCATCCAAACGCACGCCGGTTGAACTTGCTGATTTCCCAATCGCGGCAGAGTATTTGCAATCCCATAAATCTCAATTGTCGGCTCGAAAGTACCTGATCGACGCGGGACGGGAGTGGTTTGAAATTTGGGTCGCACAACAACCGCGCGCGTGGCGGCGGCCGAAGATTGTTTGGCCTGATATTTCTGAACAACCAAAATTCTTCTTCGACGATAGCGGAGCCGTCGTCAATGGCGATTGTTACTGGTTGACCCTTCGTGAAGGTTTTGAAGATGACTGGTTGTTTTTGATCTTGGCGATTGCTAACTCTGAGATTGCGACTCAGTATTACGATTTCGTGTTCTGTAACAAACTTTATGCTCGTAGAAGAAGATTTATGACTCAGTACGTCGCCGACTTTCCCTTGCCCGACATCGAGAGTGAATTGGCGCAGCAGGTCGTTGAAGGGGCGAAAAAATTGGTCGCCGATCGCGGCGATGAAGGAAGCTTGGACGCGCTGGTGAAGGAATTGATGCTTGGAAAGTGACGGCAGTTACCGCGCCCCACTGCTAAGGCGATTGGCAGATGCGAATATCCCGTAGCTTGGGCACTCTTGCCCGAGCGGCACGTCGCTCGGGCAAGAGTGCCCAAGCTACATCAGGTGAAAATTACTCCGACGAGAGTTCATCTTCAAAGAATCCCGATGGCAATCGGATCTGATTCTTCTTGTTGACGACATTGCCCTTGAGCGGTTTGAAGTAACAGAAAAAATCCGCCCCGTTGGTCAGCACCACATGATCCAGCCGCACTTTGTCCTCGACCACCTTTCCATAAACCACTGCGTAACGAATGTCGGCATATCGGAACGTCTGCCCCCCGGCGATAACCGGATCAGCGCTACCGGGAGAGATTAAACCAAGATCGACGGTGGGGCTGGTTTGCAGTTTGATCTCCAGCAGTTGTTCGGTGATGTCTGGAATCTGCCCATCGTCTTTTGGCGTTTCTATTCCGAGAGAGTCACTGATCAATTTGTGAAGTTCCCAACCGCGCACGCGTTCCTGATCATTTTCGGCGTTGGGAATAGTTTTGCCAATCAGCGCCAACAGTTTCTCATAGACTTTCTCGATCGGGATCAACTGGCGGTCGTAATCCGTTTTTGGATTAGCAATCGCTGCCGCTAAATCCGGCGTGTCCATTTTTGAAACCAAGCGCGATTGATTCACGTCGTTGATCGCGGTGGCCTGATACTTGGAGGTCAGCGTCCCGGTGGTATCCAAGTTGGCCAGTTGCACACCGTTGATGACCTTCACAGTTTCCACTTTATTGTCTTCGTTGACACGCACCAATACATACCGCCGAAGAGGTGAAAGTTCTTCGTTCCAGATCTGCAAGTTATCCGACTTCTGCACGTAGACGTCAAAATCTTGACCGGGAAAGCGCGGCTTCGATTTGAGAAAACTCCGTGGCACGGGGTACCCCAAGGATCTGGCAATCGCCGATTTCACCACCTTGGAACGGGTGCGAATCGGTTGATCAAGCAGCAGACCTGATAACTTCATCCGCAGCGTTTGCTCAAGTTCTCCGGTCGTGAGTAGTAACTCGGGCGTTTGAACCAACGAATCATAGATCGTCTTACCCGACGCGCTGATCGCTGCGAGTTTTTGATTGGCATCGGGCATTGGGGTCCGTCTGGTGTTGGCTGAATCGAGATGGATCAACCATCGACAATATGGCCATAGACTTCGTAGGCCGATGCGAGCAAATCCTTGACGTCTTCGGGACTGGTCCGTTGTCCGTTTTTATAAAGGATGATTTGGCCGGCGGCACCCTCGACACAGTGTCCAACTTTAGATTCAAAAAAGGTCAGCAGTTCGGGCGTGAAGAAACTTCGAATGATCTTTTCTTCGGGGCCCTTGAGAACAAACATCTCAGAGAATTTGGGATGTGATTCGAAGTCAATGTCTTGCCCTCCAAAAAATTTCCCAATTCTATCCAAGAACCCATTTTGTTGCCGCATCGAAAAAGAAGGCGCTTGAATTTCAGCGGACTCAAGTGCGACGACGGTTTGTATATGAGTTCTACTGTTCTTACCGCTTCCGGTGGTGTACTGGTAGTCGAAGATCGAGATTTTTACATCACCAGCGTCGCCAGAGATAAGGTTCCGAGCGCGCTGTCCACGCCCTGCCGTCATCAATTTCATTCCGATCAAACGATCACGGACGCCGGTTGCGTCAGGATCGAATTGTAACCCCATGCTGGCCGCTTGCTGCTCAAATGCAGCCGTACGTTCTTTGCTTTTCTTGTGAGAATGCCAAGCCGTTAATCCAATCAGCGACGCAATCACAACTAAAATCAAAAGTGTTGGCATACCTCACACCCGCCCAAAATATTTCCGTAACCGTTCACGTACAAGAAGCATTTCGTCTTTGGAGTGGAGTGTTGTTAAACCTCCTCGTTGCATTTGCTTGGACCTCAATGGTTGAATTAGATGCGACGAGGGATCTTTGACAAAATCCACTACCTCTCCCACTATTGTTTGATTCAACTTCCTGTCTCCCCGCCGGACTCGTTGCCTCGTCCAGCACCCTACGGTCGGAGCTCGACCAGATCTTGAGGTGGCGGTGAGACCGACTTTGGATCGACCCAATTGTTCTGCTCAAAATGCTCTTCGTAAACACCATAATCATGGTACGCGATCTTCTTGGCGATGCGATAGGCCCAACTTTTCTCC
>CAKZVF010000113.1 GCA_937921995.1 uncultured Pirellulaceae bacterium | reverse complement strand
GGCAAGTTAGATCACGCAACTTTTAAAAACAGGCTACTGCTGTGGCAAGAAAATCAAAAATCGCCAAAGCGAACCGAAAACCGAAGTATTCGGTTCGGCAAGAGCGTCGCTGCAAACTGTGCGGACGACCTCGTGGCGTTTACCGAAAATTTGGAATCTGTCGAATTTGCTTTCGCAACCTTGCAGACCAGGGGTTGATCCCCGGTGTCCGCAAGGCAAGTTGGTAAAGGCAAGGTAAGGGGAACTATAACACAATGATGACTGACCCGATTGCCGATATGCTTACCCGCATCCGCAACGCTGTAAGCGTAGAACGGCCCAATGTTGATATGCCGATTTCCAAAATGAAATCAGGTGTTGCTGACGTGCTCAAGCGCGAAGGCTTCATTTGGGACTGGAAAGCTGAAGAAGCAAAACCAGTAGGCCAACTGCATATTGACCTGAAATATGGACCCAGTGGCGAAAAAGTAATTCGCCACGTCAAACGGGTTAGCAAACCTGGTTGCCGCGTTTATCGCAGTGCCAAGGATTTGCGTCCGGTCCTCAACGGTCTGGGAATTTCGATTCTCAGCACCAGCAAGGGACTCATGAGTGATCGCGAAGCTCGCCAAGCCAAAGTCGGCGGCGAAGTTCTCTGCGAAATCTGGTAGTTACTGTCCTAGGTAACTAGGCAGGAACTGACAAAACAAAATTGGATGCGGGCGAGCGTTTTCGCCGAGCATCCCGACAACACAAATCAAAGCTGTTTGGGCCGATTTTGGCCCTCATTGTGGGAAAGTAATTCAATGTCACGTATTGGCAACAAACCGGTTCCGATGGTTGACGGTGTTAAAGTAAACGTCACCGCCGACACTATCAATGTGGAAGGTCCTAAAGGTAAATTGGACTTCCCGATTGATCCGGTCATTACAGTCGCAGTCAACGAAGACGGAAAAGAGATCAATGTATCTCGCACATCCGATGTTCGTCACGCCCGCGCTATGCATGGACTTACTCGGGCGGTCATCGCGAACATGATTGTCGGCGTCAAAGACGGATACCAGAAGCAATTGGAGCTTCAGGGTGTTGGTTATGTTTGCCAACTCAAAGGCAAGACATTATCGCTGCGTGTTGGTCTGGCGAATGAACTGACCAAGGACATCCCAGAAGGACTGGAAGTCACCTGCCCCGATCAAACACACATTGACGTTAAAGGCTGCGACAAACAAAAAGTAGGTCAGTTCGCGGCGGAAGTCCGAGCCCTACGTAAGCCAGAACCTTACAAAGGTAAGGGAATCCGCTATCTCGGAGAACAGGTCAAAATCAAACCTGGTAAATCTGCGAAGGCGTAACCAACGCTCGAGAGAGCACGGGTTGGCATTGTTGGTTAGAAAATCAATCTGCCTGTTGATCGAATTGATGCACGGTGAACAGTCCAGAACAAAGACATATAAGCTAAATAAGCGAGCGATACGGTGAAACAACAGAAAATAGCGAACAAGCAAAAATGGCGTCGCGCCAATCGGGTCCGAAAGACGGTCCGTGGAGATGCAGCGCGTCCACGTTTAAGCGTTCACCGCAGCAACAAACATATTTACTGCCAAGTCATCGATGACGAAGCCGGTAAGACGATTGCTTCGGCCAGCACCCGCGACAAGGATTTGGCGGCAAAAGTCAAATACGGCGGAAACCGCGAAGCGGCAAAGCTGATCGGTACGACGATCGCCGAACGAGCCAAAGCGGCCGGCGTTAAGCAAATCCAATTCGATCGCGGTAGTTTTAAGTACCACGGTCGTTTGGCCGAATTGGCCGATGCGGCACGCGAAGGCGGACTCGAGTTTTAATTTCTGGTGGATATTTCCACTGGTAAATTGTGCTCAACAGATACAATTTTCAAAATACAAACGAACAAAACGCGAATGTTACCCCATCCAGAGGCCAACCCTCTGGCTATTCATTAAGAGGTTATTGTGGCACAAGACAATCAACAATCGGGCACGATCGAACGAACGGTCAAAATCAAACGCTGTGCAGCGGTTGTCAAAGGTGGACGTCGTTTCAGTTTTGCTGCGATGGTCGTTTGCGGAGATGGCAACGGCAAAGTTGGCTGGGGCTACGGCAAAGCCAACGAAGTACAGCCGTCGGTAGAGAAGGCGACCAAACAAGCCATGCGTTCGATGCAGAAAGTACCCATCGTCGATGGTGCTATCCCTCATCGTGTTGACGGGCAATTCGGAGCCGCCAAAGTTGTGCTACTGCCGGCCGGTCCTGGTACAGGTATCATCGCTGGTGCCGCCGTCCGTGCGGTATGCGAAGCAGCGGGAGTTTCGAACATCTTGACCAAGAGTTTCGGCAGCAACAATCCTGTCACGCTGGTCAAAGCCACCATCGACGCCTTGACGCACTTGCGAACCAAAGAAGACATTGAGAACCTACGAGGAGTCGAACTGTGAACATTCACGACGTCCATGAGGGCATTGTAAAATATAAGAAGCGTAAGCGTCTCGGACGTGGTACAGGTTCGGGTCTCGGTAAGACATCCGGACGTGGACACAAAGGACAACGCTCACGGGCCGGTCATTCTCAGCATCCAACCTTCCAAGGTGGAGCGATGCCAATGATCCGCCGTGTTGCCAAGCGTGGCTTCAACAATAAGTACGGCGTCAAAGTCGGCGAAGTCAACGTCAGTGATCTGGAAAAGGCTTTCGATGCCGGTGCTGAGGTCACCCCTGAAGCGCTCAAGGAAAAGAACCTAGCGAACTATCGCTACAAAGCCTTGAAGATTCTGGGCACCGGTGAAATCACCAAGGCCTTGACCGTTTCGGCTCATAAATTCAGCGCTTCGGCCAAAGAGAAGATCGAAAAGGCCGGTGGTAAAGTCGTCGTCCTTGAGATGGCCAAACCCGTTGTGAAAAACAAGATGAAAGTTGGAACCAAGCCTCCTAAGTAGGCCAATTCCGACACCGGCACAACGAGCGAACTTCTGACGGAGTTCGCTTTTTTGCATTCCGCACGACCGGTATTGCCGCAAACGCCAAATCATTGGACAATCGAAACTTAATTTCAACGCCATAACACTGCCGGGGACACGACTTGTCATCGGTTTTAGGAATTAGACGATGCTCGAAAAGTTACGTGTAATCTTCACGATCCCCGAACTCCGCCGGAAGATCTTTCTAACGATCTTCTTGTTGGCGATCTACCGCGTTGGTTGGCAGATCCCGCTGCCAGTGATTGATCAGCAGCAGGTCGCCGCGTTCTCGGAGAACATGGATTCCACGGTTTCCGACTTCCTGTCCAAAGTGGCGATCTTCAGCGCCAGCTCTCTGACCAGTGCCACCATCTTTGGCCTTGGCATCATGCCCTACATTTCTGCATCGATTATTCTGCAGTTGTTGGGTACCGTTTACCCGCCGCTGGAGGAACTGAAAAAAGAAGGCGAGGCCGGTCGAAAGAAGATCACCGAGTACACCCGCTATTTGACGGTGGTGCTGTGTTTGATCCAGAGTACGGGTTATCTCTGGTTCATTATGAGTAATAACGAAGGCGGTCAAAATATGATCGCCGAACAGTTTGAAAATGCCAACGGGAATCTGACGTTCATGTGGGGGCTGACCTCCATTCTGATCATGACCTGCGGCAGTGTGTTCCTGATGTGGTTGGGCGAGCAGATCGACGAATACGGAATCGGCAACGGCATCAGTCTGTTGATCATGGCCGGTATCGTCGCTCAGATGCCTCCGGCGCTGCACAACTTTTTAGGTAACGCATCATTGTCACTGCAAGGCACATCCAGCGGCAGCGTGGGTCTTGAGAAGATCCTGATGTTGTTGTTCATGTTCGTGGCGGTGGTCGTAGGCGTTGTATTTATCACGCTGGCCCAACGTCGTATCCCCACACAAAGTGCGAAGCATGTACGCGGACGCAAGATGTACGGTGGAACTCGCCAATACATGCCGCTGAAGATTAACCAAGCCGGCGTGATGCCGATCATCTTTGCTCAAAGCCTTCTGATGCTACCGCCGCTACTTCTGACCTACATGGGTCGTGGCATGGGCACCGGATTTTTCGCCCGCCAATTTGAAAATTTGGGGGCGGCCTTCCAAAGCCCGGCTTCAGTGATCTACAACCTCGTGTACATCGCGATGATTTACTTCTTCTGCTACTTCTGGACAGCGATCATCTT
>CAKZVF010000112.1 GCA_937921995.1 uncultured Pirellulaceae bacterium | reverse complement strand
AGATCAGGAAGTTTCTTGCGTCGACGCGATGACATGGGCAATTCGTTTCGTGGCGAAAAGTCGTAGACAGAGTACAGCAGACATCGTATCTCGTGATCAAAATCACCAACAGCAGACCAGACTCCGCTCTTGGGAACTTTTCCCGCGGTCCAATGAAGCACAGCCTACGTAGTCACGCTCTCCAGCGCGTTGACATGCGAGACAAATAGAGGCATCCCACCATCAGGTGACCGTAGTAACATGAATGACGTATTCCGAATTCTCAGAGCCCACTTCCGGCACCTGAATAATTACCGCTGGTCGAAATCCCTAATCGGACTCAGACAAATCGATTCCTTCGTAAATACCTTTTAGTAACAAAACCAGTTCAAAAGGCTTTAAAGGAATTTCCTGGTCCAATCCAACGTAGGCCACGCGTTCAAACTTACCATCTGAAAGGCGCTGAAAAACGACGGCGGTCGCAGATGTCTGCTCCAGCAAAACGTACATCTGTAACGAGGGGAGCTTGCAGTAGTGCTCGCGCTTTTCTCCAAGATCCTGTCGCCGTGTTGAAGGTGACAGCACCTCGAAAACAATGGCTGGATTATCCTGAAACGTTTCGCCCTCTGAATTCGATTCGCAAATCACAGAAAGGTCAGGGTAGAAGAATCGCGTACCATCTTCGGCCGAAATTCTTATTTTGGTATCCGAGTTATAAACTTGGCAGCGATGCCCACGAAGCAAATTTCCAATCTCAATTGTCGCATTGGTTGCAATGCGGTTATGGATATTGGTACCTCCGGCTTGCGCGTAAACTTCACCGCAGACATACTCGTGTTTTTGAGTAGAAGTAGCCTCGCCCGCCAAATAGTCGGCGACTGAAACAGGTTCGAATTTCCGGGCAGTACTCATGAAATCATTGTAGCAAAGGAGCCTGCGAAATAAAGATTGAGTTTACAAGCCTCACCCTTCCAGCCTTCAATAACTTAGCCGTCGCTCTCAAAAAACTTCGCCAGCGTCGTATCCGATGGCGGACGCGTAATCAATGACGTGATGATCATGGCGATCAAAGTGCAAAGAAAAATTGCCACCACTGGCATGATCGAAAACGCAATCTCGCCGGGGAGGCTGATGTCAATTGAAAACGTCCGGTTGGAACCATACCCCGATTTTTGGAATAGATAAAACCAGCTGCCAGCAGCCGCCAAAATCCCTGACACGGCGCCCGCCGCCGTCAGACGCCGCCAGTAAAGGGCCGCAAAAATGATTGGGAACAAGGATGCGAATCCAGAAAAACACCAGACACCCATCGCAAACACGCTCTTGTATCCCATCAGACTCAAGTAGTACACGACGACCACAACCAATACCACAAACGTGCGTGCCAACCAAACCTGAGCTCGATCTGACAACCGCTCTTTGCCAACGTAGTGTTCGACAACGTCATTGGTGAACATGGAACCGATGCACAAAAACTGGCTGTCCAAAGACGACATAATCGCCGCCAAAATCCCGGCGGTCAGCAGACCTCCAACTACCGGCGACGTTTTCAATTTCACCATCGCTGGCAAAATCGCATTGGGCAAAATCTTTGCGGCCAGCCCCTCGGGCAAAACGCCCGGCACTGTCGCCCAAATGCCTAACAAAATACAAGGCACCCACACGATCATGATGAAGATCGGATGACACATTACTGAAAGCTTAAAACTATTGGCGCTTTTGGCCGTCAACCAGTGCTGAAACAGATGCGGAAACATACCGACCGACAACGGGATCAGCAGGTAAGTGAAAAATTTGGACTGAGACATGCTCTCGCGCGTGGTGTGTTCAGAACCGACCTTGGCTGAAATCGTCTTCAAGTTCTCAAGGAACGATTCACCACCGCCCAATTTATTCGCGATCAGCACAAACGTCACCAAACCCAGCACCATAAACACGATGGTTTGAAACGCGTTCGCCCAAGCCGTCCCGCGCATGCCGCCGAAGAATACGTAAATCAACACCACGCCGCAGATCACGGCCGAACCGATCGTGGGAGGCACACCGCCAGCGAAAGCCGGATTCTTGCTGGCAAACATTCCCTCGTTGGCAAACGCACCGGCGGTCATCGTTTGGATCACCGTTCCCGACGCCATCACACCGATCAAAAGATAAGGGATGATCAATGCCACTAAAATCGGAAACAACAATACGCCGACGAAATCACTTTCTAACCGGTCGCGGAAAAATTGAATCTGAGTCGTATAACCGTACTTGCGACCAAAGCCGTAAACCTTCACGCCGATCACGAAAAAACACAAACTGTGAATGATACCGCTGGACGAAGCCAACATGCCGTAGACACCGATGCCCTCTTTGAACGCTTCGCCGGTTGATCCGACCAGCGCAAACGCCGTCATCGTTGTTCCAAAAATCGACATCAGCAATAAAAACGGACCGATCGAATGACTGGCCAACAGGTAATCATTCTTGGATCCGGTGAACAAACGGCTGGCGAAGAAACCCAACCCCAGCAGCAACATCAAATAGACTGCGATAATCAGCAGTCGAATCATTCCAGCTTCCATCAGTTGCTCTCCTGTGCTGAGGCATCTGAAGTCACCGAAGAAGAAACTGATTCGAGTTCTTTGGGCCACATGAAAATCGTTGCTAAGAACCAAACGAACCCCGCCGCCACAGAAATACAGGCGTGGTAGAACAGCCCGATCGGCATGAATCCCCAGACCAAAGTATCGTCGTGCCAGTTCCAATTATCTTGGTGGGCGATCAGTAAGATCAACACCATCGTCCAGATTATATATTTCATAGTGTTTTCAAACGTTTCAAACGTGGTAGGGCCGGCCGCACTCAAGCAACGAGCCAGGACTATATCACAATCTCCAGCAATCCAATCGCGGGTTTCCCGTCGCAATCAATGATCGCCGTCCGGCCCGCAACCACCTCTCCTTCGGCAATGCCAAAGTGTTTCGCCAATTCGGGCCCTGCAGAAATCTGGTACAAGTTGTTCAGATGCACGTCTCGCAAAACGCCGTGGTTAATTAAGATCCGCCCCAAAGGTGTTTTCTGCTGTTCAATTTCAGCAAAGATATTCGGCTGCAGCGCGTTGGTGTCCATGCTGACGATGCCGAATTGAACAACGCCATCGTCGGACTGCCGATTCAGCAGGATTTTACGTGAATAAAAACTTCCATCCTGGCGCGTGTCCAACACTTGGACATCCACAGGGCTTTGGTGATGACGTTCCACTGTCACCGTCATGTGTGATTCGTGGTTCAACAACCCCTGGTAAGGCTGTTGCAGATCATCAGCCGCCACTTGTTTGAATTGCCCGATCGACGACGCGTCGGCAAAGAACAACGACACCAAGGTATCGAGGTCAATTTCCGATTCCAGATTCAAAGATTTTTCAGGCATGGTTGTTATGGATGCGAGAGGCTCAAAGGAGCTCGACTGCATGTTCGATAAAAGTTTAACGACAAGCCGGCAGGCGACCTCGTTTATTCAGGCCAAAACACGGTCGCCTTCCGGCTCGTCGTTAAACGGGCAACTCGCAAATTTAATCTACTTAATAATCGGCAAAACTTCCGAGTAAGACAAATCTTTAATATCGATTGTCGGTTTAACCTCGGCCGTCCGATCAAGTACCGTATCAACCAGATAATAAAGCAACCTTCTCAGCTCATCGGACTCAACCTGATCTGCGATCTCCTCGGCTTTTTGCTGATGCTTATCCACCAAACGGTAAGCCGTCTCGAACACGCCGGCCTCGAAAAATAATTGCCGCGCTCGCATGATTCGGCGTTCGGGAGTCATACCACAATCCTCATCCGACAACCGAATCAGCTCTTCCCGCATTTCCGGCTTGAGCCCTTCCAAGGCCAGCGCCCACAACACCGTTGGGCGTCCACCCAAAAGATCAGCTCCGACGACGCGTTTGTTTTCGTCGTCGCGCTGCCAGTCTTTGAGGTCGTTGAGAATTTGAAACGCGACGCCCAAATTGCGAGCAAACGTTCTCACCGTGGGGATCAACTCCTCCGCGTCACCAGCCAACCGCACGCCGGTGTACAGCGCCGCTTCGAACGCCGGCGAAGTCTTGAGCGCGTAAATTTTCAGCGCGTCGATCGGTTTGAGCAACCGGTCCCGCATGTCTCGCCACATCAGTTCGGCACCCTGCCCTTCGGCCAATCGCTGGTGCGACGAAGCCAGGTAATCCAAGATATCAGCCGCCGCGTCTCCGCCATGCAACTTGCGATCATTGCTGACCAACCGATAACCCATGCCAATCAAATAGTCCCCCACATTGATCGCCGTCGGCACGCCCCATTTCTTGTGCAACGTTTCCGCGCCGTAGCGATATTGATCGGCGTCTTCGATGTCGTCGTGAACCAACGAAGCTTTGTGAAACGTCTCAATCGCCATCGCCGCCCGCAGAACATGATCGGGATAGTCTTCCACAACCGACTGACCATCGGCCAACGTCGCTTCGCCATCAGTGAGCGCGTTGTACACGGCCAACGTGATAAACGGACGAGAATACTTGCCACCGGCGGCCAGAAAATCGTAAGCGATCGCCTCAGTCGCCGCGATCGGATCGAGTTCTTCAGCGCGACCAATGACGGTCGATTCACCGCGCACCGGAGGGGCCAACTTTTCCAACGATTGGCGCTGAAACAATTGAGAACTTTTTCTCAACAGGTGCAAATAGCTGCGCGTCGTCTGCCCCGCCGGCGCGTGAGGCACGCGCACCATTTGCTCGACCCAATCCTCGTCAACGGACGTGTTCCGACAGTCGCTCGAAAGCAGCGGAACCGCCATGCAGGGAATGCCGGCCAACATAATTTTGTCGATCGCTTTCTCCAGCACGTTCAAGCATGCCACGCCCACAATCGCATCGACATGGCCACTGACAATGATCTTCAAAACGATCGGCGACCCCTCGGCCACCAACACTTTATACCCAAGCTCCTCTGCGGAGGCACGAAAATCGGCAATGCTGCACGCACCACAGGTCTTGCACGCCAGCCCAAATTCGTCATAGTCCGCCGGGCAACCCTCGGCATGTTTCAAACAATGCGGCAACAAGAACAAACGCCGGTTGTGGGGAATCGACTGAATCTGCGGCTCCCAAAAACAGCTACTCAGCGTCACCATGATCCAGCCCAAAAAACCTTCGGGCTGGCCGGCATCATCGAGAATCTTTCGAGAAATTGCTTCGAGATCATCCTTCGATGGCGGCACGTCGTGATTGAGCGTCTGGGCAACGGTGCGACAAGTCTCACGTAACTGCTCGCGCAAGTCTTTGCTGGAGGGCACCATTTTTAAATGGGCCGTCTTCCGCCGGCGAGAACGCCGAGGCTTCTTTTCAGTTTCCGAAGGTGTTTTCGCGATCAAATCGAATGCCTTTTTCGTTATTGTTGCCTTTCGCTCCGCGAAAGAGCACTTTCGCGGAGCGAAAGGCTACTCTTACCCTTCACGTTTCGACTTCGCCATCGCGGACATCGAAAACACAATCGGATATAGCTTCTCGTGATACCACAATTTCGCAAAATAGAAGCCAATCGGATGGCAAGTCTCAATCACCGAGACCTCCACCGCGCGATTGAGCCAATCCACGCCTTTGATCGCCGCCGCCCGATGCTGGGACTGATTCGAGTTCAGCAAAGCATCAACGCACAGCGCCGTCTCTTCCACCGACGATTGCCCCAACGACGGATCGGAATAGGATACCGACACCCCGCCACCAAAACCGCCATCAGCGTTCTGATTCTGCACGATCCAGTTTAAACCATCGGTCGCCGCCTGGGTATCGAGTAATTCCAAATCCGAGAACGCTTGGACGACTTTCGCGGTACCATAAAAAGGGTTGATATCGTCCCCTTGGTCTTGATTTCCAAACCACAACGGCAACCAACTGCCATCGGGGCGCTGAGTCTTCTTCAAATATCGCACGCCTGAATCAATCGCTGTTTGAAGCGCATCATTACTTACCGTCAGCTCTTTGGTGCCGCGCCATGCGGCCAGCGCCCGAATCACGTGAGCCGTCAGATCAGCACCGCTTCGATCAAAGGGCAAATTACTCCAGCCTCGACAAAACGTCGGCCAGCCTTGATCGCGATTCTGTAATTTTAATAACCAATCGATGCCGCTGTCGGCGGCGGTGATGATTTGCTGCTGGAGGCCGGCGTCAAAATTTTCCGTCAGCAGTTCTGATGACTGGCAGACATCCAACACACGCCGCAAGGCAAGCAGGGCTCCGGGGGTGTCGTCGGCATCGGGCACCGAACCGGTAAGGTCCGTCCATCCCCAACCACCCGGCGGCGAACCGGTAAAGGGATGGACTTCTTTGTTTTGACACGACAGCACCCACCGAATGCATTGATACCAACGCTCGGGCTGGGCTTCGATCAAAGCCTTAAAATTTTTCGGATCATTGGCCAGCGCGTTGATCGCCAACGTCGTCCCCCACGTGGCCAGATTGGTATCAATCGGCCAGCAATACTTGCCGCCGATTTCCTCGCGCGCCGAATCGACCAAGAACCGGATACCATTTTCAACGACAGGGTGATCCCAGCGTCCGGATTCAATCAGCGCCATGCTGACGAACGCCGTTAGGGGGATGGCTTCGAGATAACCGCCGCTTTGAGGCTGCATCCTTTTGAGCACGTTCAGGCTGCGGCCAATCGCAGCTTTGCGTACCAGTTTGCGAATTGGATCCCAAGGCGGATCGTTGATGAACTTACATTGGCCAATCGCGACCAGCGCCGGGATCGCGTAACTAACCACCGGCAGTTGCAGCAGATGATAAAAGCGCTGGGGCACACACGCCGCTTCGAACGGCAGCGCCGAAACTTCCTTCCACGGCACGATGCCCGCCATCGCACAGTTGGCCAGGATGGGAACGGCAAAGGTTTTGTCCTTGCCGTATCTTTGCCGCACCGCTGCGATCCCTCCGGCGGCTTCGATGTACGCTTCCGCTTTTTGGCGCGCGGAGCGCACTTTCGGGGACCGAAAGGCTACATCGGCGGCTGCAAATGCGGCCACGACCAACATCGTTGTTGAGATGTTCGAGTAATTCTTATCGGTATCGCCCCAACCGCCGTCCTCGTTTTGATGCTCCACCAACCAGGCAAGGCCCCCCTCAATGTAGCCTTTCGGTCCCCGAAAGTGCGCCTCGCGCGCC
>CAKZVF010000111.1 GCA_937921995.1 uncultured Pirellulaceae bacterium | reverse complement strand
CTCGTTGAGTTCGAAACGTAGCGTTGTTAGCTCGGCGATGGTGCGGCCGTCCCGGTTGTGTTTTTGGTTCTCAAGCAGAGAACACTCGGTCAACGATGCTACCGTTTTTTGTAGCGCCACCTGAGCGTCGATGACGTCGTTTTGCAACTGCATCAGTTGGAACTCGATGGATTTGGTTTGTCGATCGCGGTGGTCCAGTTTGGCATTGCGGTCGGCAATCAGTTCATGCTCGAGCTGCATCTGGCGCGTCCAGTGATACTGCTCGGATTTCAATTGAGCCTGCTGATTCTCCAGCTCGGCGCGCCACCGGATCAAGTGCCGGCCCATCTGCTGAAGTTGCTTGGTGTCCGAAAATTGAACGGCTGATTCATCCCGTGGTTGGTGCAGTCGAAGCACCGGGCGATCAGGCGCTGATGCGGAAGTCTTAGCAGCGGACGCATCGGCCCCGTCGAAGTCGTGCTTGATCCTGGTCACACCCAATCCATTGAGCACGGTGGCCGGGTTGGAAACCGGTGGCGTAACGGGTTTTTGCACTCTCAGCGGCATAGGTGGGCTCAGCGGCGACAGAGATAGAAAAGGTCCTCTTCTCTACATTTCATCGGCACGGCGCTAGGTAAACTGGCAGATTCAAACGCGGTTCCGAATGTGCCGGTTAGGTAAATAGTTTTTAGCCATTGGGAGGGTCAAGCCGAACTAGAATTAAGGGGCATCCATGGGAGGTTGTGATTGTTTCCAGCCGTTTTGGCGTAAGCGGGTCGTTGAGTTATTTGCGGCACAGTCGTGGCATAGGCTTCCAGCCTGTGAACGCTGCCTGATTCGAATCATTTAGTCTTCTTTGAAGACGTAGCATCACAGGCTGGAAGCCTATGCCACACTCTCCCCATAAAATTGGATTTAAAATGGAACGCTCTTTCGTCCAAATTTACGGGGTGGCGTGGAGCTCTAATTTTTTGATAGATGGCGACGACAGTATCCATGAACGTTTCTTCCGATTCCGATTCCTTCCCAAAAAACGTGGGAACCGGAACGCCCGGACTGGACGTTAACCGCGCAGAAAAATCGGTCGCTAAAAAGCCAGCGACCCCGACGGTCCCCGTTCCGACTCCAACGCGGCCGACGGAAGCTCAATCGCCGCCCTCTCCCGAATTCAACCTATACATCTCTGAACAAACGCCCGACGCGCGACTGTCTGAGCGTCTAAAACGAAACCGAAGATCACTCTCTTCATTTCTGACAAGTTTCATCTTTCACGCGCTGTGGATCGCGGTGCTGTTGTACCTGGCGTCGCCAGTCAAAAACGCCCCCAAACCGATCGCGATCTCTGCCACCTTTGAATCGGCGGAGAACGATAGCCCGCTCGAAGCTTTCACGCCCACTGAGATCAACACGAAAATTGTCGAGCCCCTCGAATCGCCCAAAGAGAATACTCAAGATAGCGCTGTGGACGCCGCTGACGCTGAAGCAGCGGAAATGGAAACCGTCGCGATTCCTAAAGTAGCCGTCCAGCCTGTCTTGCCGACGGTCGCGCCGACCGATGCAAGCGCCGCGAATGTCGCTGCAATGCCCCGGATCACCGGCGGAGGAATTGAGGGCCGCGACCCCAAATCGCGCGGCGCGATCGCTGCAGCGCGTGGCGGTACGCCCCAAAGCGAAGCGGCGGTTGAGGCGGGGCTGCGCTGGATCGTTGAACATCAGAACCGTTACGACGGTGGCTGGAGCTTTCAGCAACAGTGCAAGCAATGCGGCAATGACGGACGCTCACAATCAGACAACGCCGCGACGGGACTGTCCTTGATGGCGCTGCTGGGTGCGGGGTACACCCATCGCAGCGGGCCCTATCAAGAAAACGTGCAGAACGGACTGGATGCATTGTTGCGTTTTCAAGACCGGCGCAAAAGCGAATTTGGCGGACCCTTTGTAGATCATTCAAGTTCCGGCATGTATATACACGCCATTTGTACCATCGCCATCGCCGATGCCTACGCGATGACGCAGGACCCGAAGCTGAAGCAACCGCTGCTGCTGGCCCATCAGTACATTCTCAACGCTCAACATAACGAAGGTGGTTGGCGGTATCGCCCCAACAGTCGTGGAGACATGCTGATCACCGGTTGGCAAGTGATGGCGTTGAAATCCTTGGAGCGGTGCGGCATCGAGACTCCGGCGGACGTTTACGATTCGACGATTCGCTTTATGGAATCCCTTATGGAAAGCAACGGATCGGCGTATCGGTATTACTACACTGAATCGCAAAGCGGTGACGTGGCAACGGCGGTGGGGCTGCTTAGTCAAATGTATCTGCAGTGGCACAAGGACCATCCTTCGCTGGATCAAGGCGCCAATAACTTGATTGATCGGAGAGTGTCCAAGGACGATATCTATTTTAATTTTTATACGACTTTGCTGCTGCATCACCTCCAGCATGATGGCTGGGAATATTGGAACGAGGCGGTCCGAGAGCGTCTAATTAAGACTCAGGCGAAACGAGGCCACGAAGTCGGCAGCTGGCATTTTGGACACAAACACGGCGATGTAGGCGGCCGTTTATATACCACCGCAATGGCCGTGATGACGCTTGAAGTATATTATCGCTACAGTCCTTTGTTTGGCTCCGATGAACCTAGAACCAGTGGTAAAACCCACCCACAAGACGACTGCCCCCACCGTCCTACCCTAGAGCAGTAGCAACCATGACCGATATTATCAGCCCTGTTATTCCGGTTTTAGACATCATGATCGGGCAAGTCGTGTGGGCCAAAGGCGGCCAGCGTCATGAGTATCGCCCGGTGGATTCAAAACTGATTCAGGACAGCAATCCCGTCAACGTCGCTCGCGCTGTTTTCAACCAGACCGGTTGTGATTGGTTGTACGTCGCGGACATCGACAGCTTTGCAGGTGCCCATCCTAACTGGGCCTCTTATGACGCGCTGATGGACGCGGGTTTTAAATTGCTGATCGACGCGGACTGGATTTCCAATGATCGTATTGACGAAGCGATATCCAAATTTGCTCATGCCAAGTATGCCGACGGCATAATACTTATCGTTTCGACCGAGACGATTGCTGCCATCGAGCAGTTCGAAGTCCTCAAGAAGGTTATGGATGCCGGTATCGATGTTTGCTTCAGCATCGACATGCAGGGGGATCACGTCATTGCCAAAGCACCTGAAGTCGCCGCCCTAACGCCGCTTCAATTGGTTCACGAAGCCTACCAACAAGGCGTCCGCAACTTCATCTTGTTGAACCTTGAAACGGTGGGTACCGGTTCCGGAATCGATGGGGTCGAAATGGAGACATCGGCATTTGACCGCAAAGCCTTCATTTCGGAGATCGCCAGCGAACTGCCTGATGTACGATTAATCTCCGGCGGTGGCGTCCGCGATCATGCTGACTGCCAAGCGTTTCTTACTGCCGGTTGCCAGCAGGTTTTAGTCGCGTCAGCCATCTTTGATTGTCGCATTACGCCCGATGAAGTCGCTTTGCTGAAACCTTTTCACAACCACAGCAAAACACGCGATGTGTTCGTAGCCAAGGTTTAGTGCAACGTTAAGCCTTAATCTTAAGTAGTGGACGAGGCGACGAATCCAGAGGTTCCATTGAACGTGCACGACGCGCGAAATCGTCCACGGTCTGGGGCGCCTAAATTTCGGGGTCGGCGGGACGAGCAAAATCATGGCGAATAGTCGCAAGTCGTCCCCGATTCCGATTGCCGGCCGCCAAAGCGAAAAAGATGCTCCTCAACAACCCACTCTGCGTCAACATTTCGTCTACGCTAAGCCCTTGGCAATTTGATCTAACCGATCGCTTGGCCCAATTGCAATGTTCCGCTAATGGCTTCCTTCGATTACGATGCTGGGCTGGAATAAAGCGACCCAAACAGACGATTACAAACGAAAACAAACACAAGGCGTGAGAGATACGATGAAGGTTGGACTGGTAGGATGGCGAGGCATGGTGGGTTCGGTGTTGATGCAGCGCATGCGCGCGGAAAAGGATTTCGACTTAATCGAACCAACCTTTTTCAGCACCTCCAATGCTGGCGGCGATGCACCTGATGTCGGGCAATCGGAGACCAAGCTCCAAGATGCCAATAGCGTCCAGGCCCTAGCCGAGCAAGACGTCATCATCACCTGCCAGGGTGGCGACTACACCAATGGCGTTCACTCACAGCTGCGGTCGAGCGGTTGGGATGGACACTGGATCGACGCCGCATCAGCCCTCCGCATGTCTGACGACGCGATTATCATGCTGGACCCCGTCAATCGGAAACTGATTGATCAAGGGATCGAATCCGGGTGTCGGAACTGGATCGGCGGCAACTGCACCGTCAGCCTAATGCTGATGGCGCTCGGTGGATTGTATGAAGCAGGGCTGGTCGAGTGGATGACCGCGATGACTTACCAAGCCGCCTCCGGTGCCGGTGCGAATAACATGCGCGAATTGCTTTCGCAGATGGGCGCCGCCAACGCGTGTGTCGCCGACCAGTTGGCGACACCGTCTTCGGCAATTCTGGACATCGACCGCGCAGTAGCAGACGCCATGCGAAGCCCCGAGTTTCCCACGGAGTACTTCGGCGTCCCACTGGCAGGCAGCCTAATTCCTTACATCGACAAGCAATTAGAAAACGGCCAATCCAAAGAAGAATGGAAAGGCCAATCCGAAACCAACAAAATTTTAGGACTGACTCCCGGTACGATTGCTATCGACGGCGTCTGTGTGCGTATCGGTGCCATGCGATGTCACGCCCAAGCGCTGACGATCAAACTGACCAAAGATGTTTCGATCCAAGAAATTGAATCGATGTTGGCCAGTCACAACGATTGGGTGGAAGTCATCCCCAATGATCGCGACGCCTCAATCGAAGGCCTGACTCCAACAGCCGTCACCGGCACGCTAAAAGTTCCCGTCGGTCGTTTACGAAAATTGAATATGGGCGATGAGTATCTTGGCGCGTTCACCGTGGGCGATCAGCTGTTGTGGGGTGCGGCCGAACCGCTTCGCCGCATGTTAAGAATTCTATTAGAGGCGTAACGGCCGCAGAGAATAATGACTCGGAGATTCGCTTTACGTAATTCGATCTCCGAGTCGTACGCCATGCCGGCCAACGCGGCCTACAACTTTTTGGCCTAAATTCAAAACCGAAAGTCAACCATTTTTTAAAAAGTTTTGAAATAAAAAGTGCTGACGACAGCACTCAAAACTTTTTCTTTTCATCGCATTGATCTTCTGCGCTCTTGTAAGTGTATTTATAATGAGAGCGTTGTTGCAGATCGCTGCCCCGAAAAGGATTTCGTGATTGTTCATGGTTTAGCTGAGCTGTTTCAACGCTGTACTTCGTTTCTGTATACTTCGTTTTCGAAATGGCTTTTGCGTGTTATCGGTCAGACCAAAAATCACCGACCTTAGCTTCCACCTGTTTGGCAGATCTCTTCATCCAGAACTGTTTAAACTTGGGAATAGCCGTCTGTACGAACGCGAAAACTATTCTCTCAACGTGAACATCACGACCGACGGTCACTGGATCGCCTTTACGCATAAAAACTTCGTGTTTACCGAGGTTAGTGCAAGCGCGCATCACCCTCTACCGACGTCGCAGGTGTTGATCTCTCATCCGGTCGAAGGGGCCTGTCGCAACGAAATGCCGTTGTTGGAGGGTCAGATTCAATACGAATCGAAAGTTCAGTTCGAAGTGGTCGATGCGAAAACGTTCGTCACGATTCAACAACATCTAAGCAAGCAAACCGATCACTCCGAACCCAGCGGATTGGTGTACCGATTTGAATCCAACGGAAGGCTGGACTTCGGAGCCGTCAGTTACGTTGACGTGCAATCCTTTATCAACCACGTGAAGATTCGTGCTTATCACACTTTCCCCGACACCTGCGCTGTGCTTAAAAGCGAATCGCTATTTAAGATCAATTAACATAGCACCATAGCAGCCAAGCGATCACGGCGATCGGTGGAAACAGCGTCCACCAGGTATCGATGGGACCACTGCGATAGAGAGTTCTGAAAATTTGCATCGCGTGCCACGGGATCTGAATCGCCACAAAAAGATACACGACCAAACTGGCTGAATTGTGGGCCAGCGCTTTGCCTATTTCCAGATCGCTAATGGAAATAAACGCGCGCGACATTCCGCAGCCGGGACAATCGACGCCCAAGACACTCCGAACGCCACACATTTCGGGCATCGGCGTTTTGCTAAAGGGAAGAAAAACCTTTTGACCGTCTTCTACCGTCATCACAAACGACATCGAAATCGCGGTTAACGACATCAACAAAACCAAAACGCGAAAGACAAGCTCGGGTTTGTAGATTGGTTTTGGCCCAATTGGCATAGGTTCCTTCGATATTGGCAAAAAGGCGGAGCAAACGTTATTGGTCTCGCCAAAATCCTGGGGCCAACAGGATCAGAACGGGGAACACCTCTAAACGACCCAACATCATCAACCAGATAAATAGCGATTTGGTCAGCGGACTGAAACTGGCATAGTTTTGCGTCGCACCCACGGTTCCTAGTCCCGGCCCGATATTATTCAGCGTTGAAGCAACGGCGCTGGCCGAATCGATCAGCTTATTGGCGCTGTTCATGCCCCAAGTGGCGTCCGGTTCGAACAAGGTCACAAATAGGAAACCAAAGGCGAACAGCGTTGCGATCAAAGTAAAGTAAACAACGATCGAATGACGCAGGTTTTGATCGTCCAGTGGCTTGCCGCCGATCTTCAACAATCGAACGACCCGCGGTTGATAGGCTTGTTCAATCTCCAAACCTAAAATCTTCACCAGCAGCACATAGCGAATCACTTTCAGCCCGCCGCCGGTACTTCCGGCACACCCGCCGACAAACATTAGCAACAATAGCGCTCCGCGGCCAAAATCATTCCAAGCGTCAAAATCAGCGGTTCCATAACCTGTCGTCGTGATGATTGAGATCACTTGAAATAGACCGTTACGGAAGCCATGTTCCAGCGTATCGAAGTCCGCATCGCCGTGAATGTATCCCATCACGCACACAAACAATGTCACCACGGCGATGATCCCAATGTAAGTCCGGAATTCGACGTCCTTTAACATCGCCAGCGGGTTGCCGGTAAAACACAGAAACAACAACGTAAAATTGGCACCCGCCAGCAACATAAACACGATCACCGTGTACTCAATTGCGACCCCATTGGTGCCCTCTTTTACGAAGTGACCCAAACTGGCGTTGTAAGTGCTAAATCCGCCCGTGGCCATGGTCGCAAATGCGTGACAGATCGAATCAAAAGCGTTCATCCCAAAGATGTAGAGAATGATTGCCAGTACCACATTCAGTCCCGCATAGGTCGCCGCGAACAGCCACGCCGTGTGTTGCATCCGCACGGTGGAACTTTCTTGAGACGGGCCCGGCATTTCGTTTCGCATCAGCGATTTACCCGCGGACCCCTGCCCCAACAACACAACAAACAGCGCGATGATTCCCAGTCCACCCAAAAAGTGCGTGCTGGCCCGCCAAAACAAGATGCAATGCGGTACCAGGTAAGGATCTTCCAAATCGCACAACACCGTGGCACCGGTCGTACTGAAACCCGATTGTGCTTCAAACATGGAATCAACGAGCGTCATCTTGACCCAGGATTGGCGAAAATGAGACGCGCGATCGGCGGGCGCACCGGGAATATCGCCTGGCCCTAAAATCCGATGTTCAAATTCGGGCTTGGTCTGCAAGAAGCGAAAAACTTCGACCGCATTGGCGACACCCGACCGCTGCACAAGCGTCCGCCGATCAACGCCACGCGCGTTGGACAAGGCCACCGTTTTGAGCACTTGGTATTCGCGCGGTTCCATTTTGACCTGCCGCCAAGATCGCCAGACCAAATACGGTGATTCGTTGACCATGACCGCCTGATGTTGATCAAAGATCCGAATCGACGGGCCGCGCGAGGTTCCGCTGAGCACATACGGAAGTGCTCCAAGCACCGTCGCAAGGATCCAGCTCAGCCCGACCACCGCCATCGCTTCTTTACGGAACAGTTTCCCTTGAGCCGACTTTCCGTACAGCATCAACAGGCCACCGGCGCTGCAACTGATCACCGCGCTGCCGATCAGTCCGATGATACCACCGATCTCCCAGTGTTCAGCGGAGACGACTTCGTCGGTGTGCCATCCCAGCTGCGGCCACGCCCAGATCAAACTGAACAGCATTCCGACGCCGATCAGGGTGGCCAGGATGCCCAAGTATTTTGAAAGCAAGCGTGTGTTCATTTAATTTTGCTGGGGAAACTGGATTGCAATCCAAGTAGCGCACTTGTGAATGATTGACCCGCAGCCGATAGCACACCGCTGTGAAAAGCGACTTCTACGGGCACGCGGTCGGTTGGAAGACCAAAAGACCGTTACAACATATGATCTTCAATGTCGGCCTCTGATTCTACGTCTGGCTGCCAGCCGATTTTACCGCCAAAGACCGTCGCCAAGGCCATCGAAATCATCGACAGCAGAATCATCCACCGGAACTCGTCGGGACTATCGCCGGATACCAATTGCTGCAGCCAACTGACGAACACGACGACCGCCACAAAGATTACATGCCCAAATCGCGAAAAGGGAGCGATTTTCACCGCGACATAACCGGCCAGAAAACTCCCCATTAGCCCCACCGCAAACACAATCCAAAAGAGGTTGTTGGGAACGAACTGGGTAGGATCCGCGGCCCACTGTTGGTCGAATTCGGCGCGCGGCAACGCCCAACCCGCCGCCACTTCGGGAAAGACGTTAGGCGTCAAAATCAATAATAAAAAACTTCCGACCCAGAAAAAGTTGCTGATCAGATAGCCTATCGCAACGGTAAAGAAGCTGAGGATCATTTGACCTGGCGGAATCGGTCCCGGTGAGTTCGACAATGTTGCCTCTTGGTTGAAACATGAATTTTCTACAGTTTAGCAAATTCTGCAACTGATGGCTGCTGGCACAAACCCCGTTTAATCTTGCTTTGAAAATGAATTTTCATTATCCATGGGTCTGGAGCCGTGACGCACCAAACCGCTTGTCAGTGGTGATTCGAACGTAAACGGGAAATCTATGCTCCAAATTTCAGCTACAGGTGATTGTTACATTTTTTTTTAGCAAAACCTACGCAGCCTACTTCAAAGGACAAAACCATGACCATTACTCGAATTAGCTCTTTCTTAGCGATCGCAATGATTGCCAGCATCTTCGCCGAAACATCTTCTGCTCAATTTGGACCCCGTCAAGGAGTTGTCGGTGGAGCGATCCTTGGTGCCATCATTGGCGACCAAAACAACGAAGCACTTGCCGGTGCGGCGATTGGTGGTCTGGTGGGAGGCGTGGCTGGCCGCGCGATCCAAAACAACTCCTACAATAATTTTCAGGGCGGATACCGTTACGTCCAACCCCAACAATACTACGTGCCGGCCCGTCCGGTGTATTACCCGCAGCAGCAATTCGTTGCGCCCGTTTATGGTGGCGGATTCGGCGGAGGATTCTACGGTGGTGGTCGTGGCGGCTGCCGCGGCTGGTAACCGGCACTGATTTCCCATTGGTCACGTCGGTAATCGACCGATCGTTGGATCGACAATTTGAAATTCAAAACGCTTCTTCATCGCTCGATGGAGAGGCTTTTTTTGTTGGCAGGTCCTGGCGGGAAGGTGTGATAAAGTGCTGTCTTTTTGTCGTTTTTGCTATCAAAGAAAAAAACTGGGCACAAATTGGGTCTAAAACAAGTCTATTTGAATCCAGAATTCGGGGATCTACGAACCCGTCGATAAGCAAGCGATTAGTGGAATAAGGAGTTTCTTTGTCTAACGCACGGCCGGTGCTGCCGAGGATAGCAGCCGGGGATAAAACCGCGGTTGATGACTGTTTACAGCGATACAGTGGTTTGATCTGGTCGCTGGCTCGCCGAAGGTGCGCCGATGTTCAGTTGGCCGAAGACGCGGTGCAGAATATTTTCCTGCACCTATGGAAAGTGGCAGGGACGTTCGACGAAAGCATCGCCACCGAAACGACCTTTATCGCGATGGTGGCCCGGCGGCGATTGATTGACTTCCAACGGAAACAGATGGCTAAGAAGGATTTCGTTCACTGCGATTTTGACCACTTAGAGATGGACTCTGTTGATCCGTTGGTAGAACTTGAAATCAACGAAGAGGCCGCGCGAGCAAAAGAATTGTTGAACCAATTGCCCGAATATCAGCAAACGGTGATTCGGTTGAGCGTATTCGATGGACTATCGCATTCCAAGATCGCCGACCGCACGGGTTTGAAATTGGGCACAGTAAAAACTCACATTCGCCGTGGCCTGACGAAAATTCGCGAATCGCTGTTCAAAGAAAACTTGGCGGCGGATAAAACATCAAACACCGACATGCCCTTCGAACCAAAAGGAAACACTTCCTCCGATGGCAGCAACGCCATCGAGAAAAAGCCCTACTCAGTTTCAAACAAGAAACAGTCCAATCAAAACCACGCCAGTTCTGCCACCGGAAAACTTGGCGGATTAAGCTCCAGTTAGACACCGTTCCAACCCACCATGCCGCCAATGAATCTCAACCCTGTTATTCTCGACCTGATCATCGAACGATCCACTTACGGACTGTCGCCAGAGGATGGACGAAAGCTGGAGCAACTGATCGAGAGTTCGGCCGACCCCGACGCTGTCGCCCAAGAGATAGAACGTTTCGAACTCTCTCTGGCCGCTTTGGAAGTCTCCCAAATCACAAAAGGATTGACCGATTCAGAACCTTCTGATCAATCATCGATAAGCCCCGAACTGCAGGAACGAATTCGACTTCAAGCCGTCCAAGCATTTGACGTCGGCACCGCAGCGGACGACGAAGATCGAATCCTTGAGCGCGCCACTTCTCCTGCAACAGAAGTAGGCCCAAACCGGCGATTGGCATGGAACGGCATTTTTGTTTGGGCGGTCGCCGCGGCCTGTCTGTTGGCGTTGGCGCTGTTCATCCGTCAGAGCCAGAGTCTCAAACCCGTCGACGCGCTGGTTAAAGACGAAATCAGCCTTCCGGTGGGACCGTCGGCGGATCTGGTAGAAGACATCATGCCCAACGATGAACTGATGAAGAAGTTCCTTGGGTCCACTCCCGAAGATTTACTGACATTGTCATGGACGCCTGTGGACAACAAAAACGTGACGGGAGAAGTTTTCTGGAGCGATCAGCAGCAAGCCGGATTTATGGCGCTCAAAGGGCTCGAAGTAAACGACCCCCAACAGAAGCAGTATCAAGTGTGGATTTACGACACCGACACCAAGCAGCGGCAACCGGTCAACGGCGGTGTGTTTAATGTTCCCAAAAAAGGCCGCTATGTTGTACCGATCGCTCCTTTGAGCCCGGTCAAGAAAGCTGTGCAGTTCTCGATCACTGCTGAACAGCCTGGCGGCGTTGATGTTTCTGAACAGCGTAATGAACCGACGGTGGTTTCTAAGCCTTTTTGAGGCATTTTTTTGTTATCCAAAAATTGGATAGTAGTTTAACGACAAGCCGGCAGGCGACGGCGTTTTGCCCCACCAAACACGGTCGCCTGCCGGCTAGTCGTTAAACGGATCAAGGATAGCACCACTAGGCTAGAAAATTCACAACCACATCGTGCATGCACTCGGGAAAAAAACTTCTATTGACGCTCTCCGTCAGGATCTCTATTTACGACTACTCTGGTCGAGATCCCACCCCCCTTTACGACGCCGATAGCATGAACGATCAACCTTCCATCTCTGACGCCGAATGGCGTGTGATGCACGAAGTCTGGCAATCCGAGCCAGTGACCTCCAGTGAAATCATCTCGCAATTAGCATCCACCACCCAGTGGACTGCTGGCACGATCAAGACCCTCCTCCATCGGCTGGTGCAAAAAGGCATCCTCGACTTTCAACGCAAAGGCAACCGCTACCTCTATCGCTCCAACTTCACCGAAGCCCAATGCATCGATCAGGTCAGCGACCAACTGTTGCACACCGTGTTTCAGGGCCGCCCCATTCCGATGCTCACCTACATGGTTCAGTCGGCTCGGCTCAGTGGCAAAGAAGTCGACACGCTCAAGAACATGCTGGAAGAACTGCGCGATCAACTGCCCCAAGTCAGCCATCAGTGAACGCGCTTTGAATTGGCGCGTGTGGCTTGCCTCGGCTTTGAGCAGCTGCCATCGGCGAAACCGGGTAACCGACCGGGTAACTAATAACTGTACCGGAAAAGCCCTACAAAAGTTTTAAGCCCCGAAAAATTTGGGATCTTCTGGAAAAACAACAGCGGCCTGCAGCATTTCTTCACGACTTAGGCAACCAATAAGGTTAAAATAGATCGCATGAAGCTGTACTAAAGCCAGCTTATCTGCCCTTCTTCCGTCTTACTGCTTTCCACTTTTGCCAAATCGCGCCTTTGCCGGCGCGTGGAGGATGCTATGCCTATTATTTTGGTCGTCGACGATTCGGAGATAGATCGTCAATTGGTCGCCGGACTGCTCAAGCCACAGATCGACTGGATCGTTCAATTCGCCAGCGACGGTGCCGAAGCGCTGACGATGGTCTCCGAGATTTTTCCTGATGTGATTGTCACTGATTTGCAGATGCCAAACATGAACGGCATTGAGCTTTGTCAAGAAGCCAAGAAAACCTCTCCGCACGTACCCATCATTTTGATGACTGGAAAAGGCAGCGAAGAACTTGCCGCCGAAGCACTTAATGCCGGCGCTGCAAGTTACGTCCCCAAAAGTGCACTCGCGTCATCGTTGCTGGACACCGTTGAACAGGTCCTTCTGTTGGCCAGTCGAACCACCTCGATCGACCGGTTGATGAAATCCAACGCGCTAGCGCGTTATCGTTTCGATCTTGAAAATGACCCGACGCTGATCGCGCCGATGACTGATTTTGTCAAAATGACAATGGAGAGCATCGAATTAGGAGATCAAACCGCTCAGCGCCACTGCGCTTTGGCGATGGAAGAAGCGCTCATCAACGCCATGTTCCACGGTAACTTAGAACTTGATTCGGTCGAAGTCCAAACGGCGCGCAAAGCCATGCACGAAGGAAAAACGACGCCCGAAGTCAACCAACAAAGCCAACTCCAACCTTACGCTGATCGCAAAGTTCACGTCGACATCGAATTCAAAGCCAAAGCTGTCACGATGTTGATCCGAGACGAAGGCCGAGGTTTTGATGCTGCCGGCGGACTGGCGTCGGCGAACCAAACAAGCCAGCTTTCGGGTGAAGGGGGGCGCGGTCTGACGTTGATACGTAAGTTCATGGACGAAGTCCAATTCAACAGCGATGGTAACGAAGTCAAACTTCAACGCAAGATCAGCTTCAGCTCCGCCCCCAAAACGCGCCCTGAGCGGATGAACGTACGATAGCCTGATGCGTACAAGCCCGACGCGCCAGCGAAGGATGGTGAATCCGCGGAAATATCCACTCGCTTGCGCTTCGGGCTAGTATTAGTGCAACTTCAAACCTCATCAGCACGGGATTGCGGCAGCTCGCCCGGCAACTCCGCAGTTATATATACTGCGAATTGTTTTCTATAAGCGGCAAAACCAACACGCTCCAAGCCGCTTTTCAAGGCCATCTTGCCATTTCCGACCTTGAATTCCCCACCAATGCTTATAAATTAGGCACATAGAGAGAACGCATTCTGTCCGTGATCTTGACCGGTGTTGACACAGCATCTCTTCTGCAGCTTTTCAGCTAAAAATGCTCGCTTTGTCGGCACAGACCACCAAAAAACCTACGAACCACCATGAACTCTCCTTTCGAAGCCGTCGACGGATCGCCGTTGCCTGATCTGATCGGGAATTCTCCAGCGATGGTTGAGGCCTTTCGCATGACGCGGCTGGCCGCCAAAAGCCAAGCCTCGGTGCTGCTTTTGGGCGAAACGGGTACCGGAAAAGAACTTTTCGCCAGCGCCCTGCATCATCTCAGCGATCGCGCCAGCGGTCCCTTCGTTCGGGTCAATTGCGGTGCGTTGACCGAAAGCCTACTCGCCAGCGAATTGTTTGGGCATGTGAAGGGCTCCTTCACCGATGCGGTTAAGGATCGAACCGGCCGTTTCGAAGCGGCTCACGGTGGTACGATTTTCTTGGACGAGATCAATTCAACGTCATCAACCCTGCAAGTCAAATTACTGCGCGTGCTTCAAGAGCGCGAATTCGAGCGCGTCGGCGATTCGAAATCTGTTTCGGTAGACGTACGCGTGATCGCGGCCAGCAACTGCGATTTGGCCAAAACAGTTGCCGAAGGAAATTTTCGCGAAGACTTGCTTTGGCGATTGAACGTACTACCGATCAACCTGCCACCACTGCGAAAAAGAACTGGCGACGTGGAGTTATTAGCGCGACATTTTTTGGAGGTATACAACCAAAAGAACAACGGGAACGTCAAAACGATTGCACCGGAAGCCCTCGAAGCGATGAAAAAATACAACTGGCCGGGCAACGTCCGTGAACTGCAAAACTACATCGAACGCGCCGTCGTGTTGGCCCAAGGGTCTGAACTCGAATCCTATCTGCTACCAACGGCAATAACCGGCGACCGAGCCGACGCTCAGGCCGCGGTATTTCGCCCGACCGATGAAATATCGCTGGTACGCGAGTTCGTCTATAATCGGGTCTCCAAGGCGGAAGATTCAGCCGACGATCTATACAAACAAATCGTCGCACCCGTGGAGCGCGAATTGTTGGAACAGGTCATGGAAAGTTGTAATCAAACACAAACCAAGGCCGCTCAAATGCTGGGCATCAATCGCAACACATTGCATAAGAAGCTTCAAGAATCTGGATTAGCCAAATCGAAAACCGAAGTAAAATAGTGGTCGTGCCGGCCTTCGCCTGTTTTGAATCCACACAAACGCTTGCCGCCAGCGGAGAACTGGGCACCGTCTTTTCACCAACTTTTTCACCCAATCTTTTAAGTTGATCCGTTTTGGAATGGCTCCAGAAAATCTCGATCTCCTGCTTTGCGGCCAGCTACCTAGTCGTGTTCGGGATCGAATTGTCGCGCGTCTTTTTCCAATTAGAACTACGTCGATACGTGCGGATTGGCTTCACGGCAGCGGGGCTATTTGCCCATACGGCATTTTTGATCTATCACACTCAGCTCTCGTTTGACTCCCAGGGCATTTGGCTGGGCAGCTGGTTTGGTTGGTGCCTGTCCGGCGCATGGGTTTTAGCGGCCGTTTACTTATGGCTTTCGTTACGCAAGCCGCACTCGTTGATCGGCATTTTCCTGCTGCCAGTGACGTTGATGTTGATCTGGTTTGGGCACAGTTTCTCAAATGCCGCACCCTTTTCTCCCGGTCGCGCGAAAACGGTCTGGAATATGGTTCACGGCAGTTCCTTGCTATTAGGAACCGTGGTCGTGGCGTTGGGTTTTGTTTTTGGCATCATGTACTTGATCCAATCGCGCCGACTTAAGCAAAAACGTACTGGCAGTTTTCGACTTCCGTCTTTGGAGTGGTTGAATATCTGGGCCGAACGAAGTCTGTTTGGATCGACCGTTTTGTTGTGCGGAGGTTTTGCTTCGGGCATCGCGCTTAAGATGGTCCAACAATCCTCTGCCTCCAGTACTGTCGCCGCTGATGGAACGATTCCTTGGTCAGATCCGGTTATTTGGACATCCGCGGTATTGTTTTTATGGCTGCTGGCGGCAACGATCGTCAGCACCTTTTACAAACCCGCTCGGCGTGGACGTAAGGTCGCCTACGTCGTGACGATCAGTTTCATTTTTCTGCTATTGGAGTTAGTCATCGTTTGGCAAGTTGGACATGCCACCGACCGGCGAGCGTTTCATGTTCCACGTGCGCTACCTTCAGCCCAAATGACGCGCAACGTTAGCGGCAGGGCGCTAGCCGCTGGTTCGTCGCGCTACGTTGGCCCAATGTTTCTGTTGAAGGCCCGGCAACCCGCGGCTAGCGCCCTGCGGCTAACCAGTGGAGGCATCTCATGAACCTCCAAGTCATCGGCTGCAGTCATCATGACTCCAGTGTTTCGGTAAGAGAAAAATTAGCTTTCACCGAAGATCAGGTCCGAACGTTTTTGGATAAATTCCACCAATCTTTTCCCAAGTCCGAAGCGGTCTTGCTGTCGACGTGTAATCGGACCGAGTTTTATGCTGCCGGTAAAAGCGCTGAGGGCGTTCCCAGTTCCCAGCAGATGATTGAATTTTTGGCCAACAACCGTGGACTGAAAGCTGGCGAAATCTCCAACAACCTCTTCGCCCATCAGGACCGCGCAGCGATCGCTCATCTATTCAGCGTCGCCGCATCACTGGACAGCATGGTCGTCGGCGAGGCTCAGATCCTGTCGCAGGTAAAACAAGCCTACAAAATCGCGGTCGATACCGGCCACCAGATACCACTGACCCATCAGGTGTTTCAAACGGCGATGAAGGTTGCCAAACGAGTCGCCAGCGAAACAAACATTCATACCACGCGCGTCAGCGTTCCCAGTGTGGCGGTCAATGTGCTGACCAAACAGATCTTTGAGCGGCTTAACGATAAACGAATCTTGATCCTCGGTGCCGGGAAGATGGCGGAGGAGACCCTGACTTACATCGCCGCAAATGGCGGAAAAGATATCGTCGTCACCAACCGCACTCGCAGCCGCGCCGAAGGTTTGGCCGAAAAATTCAAGGGCCAGATCGCTCCTTGGGACGCGCTGGATAAACAGTTGACCGATGCCGATTTAATTGTCAGCACCACAGGTGCTACTGAACCGGTGGTGACGCACGAACAATTTAAAACGGTGGCTCAAAAACGTAGCGCCAAACCACTTTTGATCTTGGATTTAGCCATTCCGCGCGATTTCGATTCCAAAATCGGCGATTACGAAAGCGTCTATTTATATACGCTGGACGATCTGCAAAAAGAATGCGAAAAGAATCGCCAATCCCGTCAAAGCCAATGGCCCAAGGCGCGGAAGATCGTGGATCAGGAAACGGCCAACTTCTTCCAAGACATTCATCGTCGCAACAGCGGATCGACGATCGCGCTGCTGAAGAAGCAGGCCAATGAAGTCAAAAACAGCGAACTTGAACGGTTGCTGGGCCGTTTAGATCGTTTAACACCTGAGCAAGAGGCAGAGATCGAGCAATCGTTTCATCGGTTGGTCAATAAATTGCTTCACCCGCCGCTGAAGTCAATCAATGCTGACCAAAACAGTGAGGCCGGTGGATTGTTGGATGCGATGAAACGGCTTTTCCAACTGGGCGATTGATTCTACGCCCGCGGTTACTCAAACGTGGCGACAGGGATCAATCCCAATCGTCGTCATCGTCATCGTCCCAGTCTTCATCGTCGAGATCATCGTCGTCGACTTCTTCCCACTCATCGTCTTCTAGATCGTCGTCGTCTTCGTCGTTTTCGTACTCGTACTCTTCTTCATCATCTTCTTCGTCGTCGTCGTCTGAATCGACATCATCTTCGTCGACATATTCGTACTCATCGTCGTCATCTTCGACTGATTCGTACTCATCATCGTCGTCGTCTTCGTACTCGTACTCGTCATCTTCGTCGTCATCTTCTTCTTCGTCGTCTACATCGTCGTCGTCATCTTCGCCGTCCTCGTATTCTCCATCCTCGTCTTCATCTTCGACTTCTTCGTCGTCTTCATACTCCTCATCATCTTCGTCTTCATACTCTTCCTCTTCGTACTCCTCTTCGTCGTCATCATCATCATCTATTTCAGCCATGATGTAGGGCGCGAGAAAGTCATAGCGCGACGGTTCGAGCGCAGTGGATCCAAATTCACTGGCCTCTGGCATAACAGAGAACAATGCAGAAGCGTTTATATTCAAGTCGTCACTCTCAAGTTGGCGGTCGTCAGATTTTGCAAGTAACTGGTTCACTAAAAAGTCTCCTTGGCATCGCGCAGTGTGTTCAGCATCGTTGGTTAGAATGAGTCGGGTGGATTTTATTCTTCTTCGTATTGGTCATCGTCGTATTCATCATCGTCGTCGCCGAGATCTTCGTCTTCCTCTTCGTCGTACTCTTGATCTTCGTCGTACTCTTGATCTTCGTCTTCCACATCTTCATCGGCGTCGGATTCTTCAAGGTCTACGGCGTCCCAATCGGGCATCCCGGAGCCCGCTAGAGTATCAAATTTTGGCAGGTCATGGAGGCTGTTGAACCCGAATTCCGTCAAAAAATTTCGCGTGGTACTGTACAAAAATGGCCGCCCAAGATCTTCACTACGACCCGATATTTTGACTAGCCCTTTCTCCAGCAATTGCCGCAACATTTCTCCACAACTGACCCCTCGAATCGACTCGATGTCCGCCTTGATAATCGGCTGTCGATAGGCTACCACCGTCAACGTTTCGCGAGCCGGATTGGACAGGCGAATTCGGCTGGGCGAATGTTCTAATCGGTTGATCCAATCAAAAAATTGAGGCCGGGTCAGCATTTGGAAGCCGCCGGATATCTTTTTCACATGAAATGCTCGGCCGACCTCGTCGTACCGCCGGTTAAGATGGCCAATCATAGTCCGTGCTTGCGTCCCGTCCTCCAGATGTGCAAGCTGAGCTATCTTGCGGCTGTTGAGTGGTTTACGGGCAAGGAATAGGATCGCTTCGACGCGCTGCAGCATCGCATCGGGGTCATCGGTGGCATCGGTGTCTTGAGAGACGTTATTTGGGACCATTTGAAAACCGAAGGTTACTTTGAGCTCGAAGGGTTACTTTGGGCTTTTTCGTATCGCACCAGAGCCAATATCGCTCCAGAGCCAAACAGTCGTGCGAGGCGTCAGATCGCGGCCGGGAAAATGTGACAGATGCCTGTTGATGAATCGACTGGGACTGGCTGCTTTATCCACTACAATAAATGTAACCAATTCTGCTGCTGTTTAAGGGGTTGCTTGCGGTACATCGGTCTAAAATCGGGCTATATTTAGCGAGACCAATGGCTTTTTCTCCAATTTTGTGATCTATGAAAAATCTCTGGGCGTATCTGTTGGTTCTCTTCTTCGTCGTGATACCGCTGTTGATCGCCGAATTTTACGGTTGCTCAGTTTCAGGTCGAGAGTTTTCCCCGGATGATTTTTCGGTACGGAGATTCTCCTATCGTCGCAGTCCGCTCTCAGGCTCCATCCGCAGCAAACGAAAGAATAAGATTCTCGACTCCTATTGTGACTCCATTGCTGGTGACGGCCATATCACGATTCTCAACTCGACACCCCAGAATTGGGACCTGTGCGACGAAGACATGCAGTTTAGCAATAAGTTGTCGGAGGAATTTGATGCCCGGTTTCTGACCCATTTTCTTAATTACAACTCCAATCAGTGGACCACTGCCTATCCGAAGCTTGCATCACTGCTGTGGCCCGAGGTGGCGATCATGGCGCGCGAGGGGCTCTACCTTTACCTGCCAGAAATCATGTTGGCAGCAATCCCTGAAGACTACAACGAAGGTGATGATCGTTCCGTCGAAGAGTTCAAATCCCAGATTCAAGCGAAATTCGCTGATGCGTACCGATTGGCCGCCAAGGTCGCCAAAGCCAACGGCGACGCCAAAGCAGATCAATGGCTCGAATCAGCCAAAAAATACGACGCCGGTGATTTTGGGAACCAACCGCTTGAGGTGACCGCCGAAGCTGTGCCGCCAGAAGCGACCGATCAAAGTGTAGATTAAAGCTCGGAAAGGCAACGCTAGAACGTAGTGGTACACTAGAACGTAATGTAAAACACCATGAATACGATTTACCTCGACAACAACTCCACGACGCAAATCAGCCCCACCGTCGCGGCGACCATCGCTCGGTGCTACCAAGACCGCTACGTCAATCCAGCCAGCCAACACCGACTTGGCCAAACCGCGCGGGCCAAACTGGAGCGGCTTCGAACTGAGATGATCGCGATGCTTGGCGGCGTGTCGACTGGGATGCAGACCGACCGGCTGATCATCACCAGCGGCGGCACCGAAAGCAATAATCTCGCACTGGCAGGTTTGGCCGCCACCAAAGCGAATCAATTACGCGCTGAAAACGCGGATAAAACCAAAAACCTACGGCCAAGGATCATCGTCAGCGCTGTCGAACACCCCAGCGTACTGGCCTTTGCAGGTTACCTGGGCACCGCCGGTTATCGAATCCAAACGCTGGCCGTTGATCATAACGGCGTCGTCGACCTGGCTCAGCTGCAACAGGAGCTGTCCTCGCATGACCAAGACCCGATCGCGGTGGTTTCGATCATGGCGGCCAACAACGAAACCGGCGTCATCCAACCGATTCCGCAGGCGGCCGCCGCGTGTCGTCAGCATGGCGTTTACTTCCACTGCGACGCCGTCCAAGCCGTTGGTAAAACCAATGTCAACTTCGCGGACCTAGGCGTCGACTCGATGTCGATGACCGCCCACAAATTTCATGGGCCTCGCGGCGTCGGCGGATTGATGGTCCGCCATGGCGTCGAACTGTCGCCGATGCTCTTTGGCGGGTTTCAACAGATGGCCACTCGCCCGGGCACCGAAGACGTCGCGCTGACCGCGGGGATGCACGGAGCACTGACAGAATTTCAACAGGATGATCAAAGAGAAGCGCGGATTGAGCGACTGCGCGATCGCCTGCAAACGGGGCTGCAAGCCATCGATCCATTGGTGGTTATTAACGGCGCGACCGCCGACCGCATGGCTCACACATTGAACCTTTCCTTTGCGGGCATCAACCGACAAGCGTTTTTGATGGCGGCCGATTTTGCCGGTCTGGCAATCTCAACGGGTTCTGCCTGTGCCAGCGGTTCGAGCGATCCTTCGCATGTGATCATCGCAATGGGTGCCAACAATGATGTTGTCGAGGGTTCCATTCGGTTCAGTTTGGGCGCCCTCAATACCGAACAGGAAATTGACAATTGCCTGACAATTTGCAAACAGATTCTAAACAAGTTATCCACAACTTAACCTTTGCGTTAGTCAATCCAATTCAGCCCAAAATTAGCGATAAAACCGGTGGTTTTTAGCCAAATTAAATTGCTAAATAGAGCCCTCCCGTCGCTACTAAAAATGGACAAAATCGGTTAAAATTCTGGGCTGTAAATCACGTTAATACGCGATCCAAAATTCCTGTAGCGACACCTTTAATGTCTACCTTTTTGACCGACAATTCGAGCACCGTATTTTCGGTTTCGTTGGACCATCAATGGCGAACCGATTTCGTCAACGTGGTTGATGTCGGCACCCAGCAAGCGACCGGGCTGTCTCAGTTTTTTGGCGACGAAGCCAATGCCCTGCTGAAGTATTTGACGACCGATGATTTCTTGGACCAAATGCTAGGCCACAGCTCTGAGCAACCGATGGGATTAATGCCGATCGTGCTTTACGGGCCCAGTGGTACCGGAAAGACATCTCTGGCGATGGCGGTGGTTTCGAAATTGATCGCCGCTGGCATCGCCCAAAACGATAATCTCGATGGCTCGGAACCTCCGATCTTTGTTTCCGGTTCGGATTTTGCGCGAAAGTTTTACGCGGCGATCGAAACCGATTCGGTTGACGAATTTCGCGCTCAGTTTCTTTCGGCCCCGGCGATTGTGTTGGACAACTTGGAGCAGTTGATCGGCAAAGCCCCCGCCCAAAACGAATTGGTTTCATTGGTGGAATCCTGCAGCGAAACAGGAAAACCTCTCTTGGTGACATCCTCAATGCTTCCTTTGGCGGTCGAGGGGATCAATTCCCGATTGTCATCGCGGCTTTCGAGCGGGCTTAGTCTTCCGACCCATCCACCAGGTAAGGATGCTCGGCTGGAGATCATTAAAGAACTGGCTGTTATTCACGGTGTGGAACTGACCGAGGGTGCGGTCGAGGTGTTGACCGAACGTTTCGAAGTCACCGTGCCCAAGCTTAAGCACTTGTTCGTTCAAATGCGTCTTAAGTTCGAAGTCGAAGACAACCTATCAATCATTGACGAGACTTCCTTGATGGCGCTATTGCAGCCCGGCGATGAAGACCAGCAAAAAATGATCAAGCTGATTCAAAAACGCGTTGCGCAGAGATTCTCTTTGAAGCTGAGCGATCTCAAGAGTGCTTCTCGTAAGCAGACCGTAGTTCTGGCTCGAGGAATTGCGATCTTTTTGACGCGATCCTTATTGGGAACCAGTTTTGTCAAAATTGGCAACGCGTTCGGCAATCGAGACCATTCGACGGTGCTGCACGCTTATCAGAAGATCAGTAGTATCTACGAAGAAGGCAGAACTAACGCGACATCCAACGCGATCGACGCATTGAAGCAACAGCTGACCGATCAGTTCGCTGCACAGATTTATCAAACATGATTTATCCAAAACACAGCGCTGGAAAAGTTGTCAGAAGTCTGTCGGAGTTGTAATTAGCTGTTTCGTTTTCGAACATCCAATTTGATTTTTGTACTTACAAACATATTTCCAAACGCCAAACCAACATCCAATAGACCATTAAATAAACAGTTTATCCACGAAAGAGTTTACGCCCTAAGTTCATGTCTATCAGAGAGTTATCGATAAGACAAATAGAGTTATGAACACTTTTGGCCATCACATAAATAAGAAGACTGAAAAAGAACTTATATAAGCTATTTGATTTCGCGCTTTGCTTTTTGAGCAACTTGAACAACACACCTAAATCAAAAGCTTCCAACACAACCAAGCCATAAAAAAAGAAGACCTGTGAAAATAACAATTCAGAGAGAGCCATTTCTCAAAGCATTTCAATTGGCGGCAACGGTAGCTCCTTCACGCAGTCCCAAAGCGATTTTGCAGAACGTCAAAATCGAATGCACTGATTCGGCATGTGTGCTGACCGCCACCGATATGGAAGTTGGTATCCGCGTTGTCGTAGGAGACGTCACGATCGAGACCGCGGGCTCGGCCGTGATTCCAGTAACGCGGTTGAGCATGATTCTGCGAGAGTCGCGGGACGAGACGCTGAACATTGATGCGACGCCGGACAAAACAATCATCAAGGGCAAAGGCAGTAAGTTCGAACTGCAGGCTCATAATCCGGATGAGTTTCCTGATGTTTCGGACTTCGAAGCAAAGGATTACTACGAACTCCCATCCAATGTGCTGCGAGAATTGATTAAACGGACTCTGTTCGCGACTGACGCCGAAAGCAGTCGTTATGCATTGGGCGGCGTGAAGTTGGAAATGGACGGAGAGAAATTGGTGGCGATCGGAACCGATGGTCGTCGATTGGCGGTTCAGCATGGGAAAATCGAAACCGTTGGAACGCCCACCGATACCGGTACATCAACGATTGTGCCGTCTCGTTCGATGCAGTTGATCGACCGCATCCTTCCCGATTCCGACGACAAGGTTCAGATTTCACCGCAGTCCAATGAACTATTGGTGCGGTCTCCTGACGGGATATTTTTCACGCGTTTGGTAGAAGGGCGCTATCCGAAGTGGCGGGATGTGATTCCCAAGCGCGATGACGGTCACAAAATTGAAATTGCTGTTGGACCGATGTACCAATCGCTTCGCCAAGCCGCGATTGTCTCCAGTGACGAAAGTCGAGGCGTCGATTTCACATTTGCCGACGGTTCGCTGGTGTTGAGCAACACCACTGCGGAGGTTGGCGAATCGCGTATCGAAATGCCGGTACCTTACGATGGCGAATCGATGACAATCACCTTGGACCATCGTTACGTAGCGGATTTCCTGAAAGTGCTTGCTCCCGATAAGACGTTCACCTTTGACATCAAAGATGGCGAACAAGCCGCGTACTGCTCGACCGAAGACGAATACGGATATGTGATCATGCCTTTGAGTAAGGATCGGCGTTAAACGAAACAGGAAAAAACGGAGCGGACGAAGCGCGTCGAAATGGAATCGAAGATTCGATGAACGAAAATTATGACAATCTCGACTTCGATCAGGCGACAGATCTAACCAATCAGCGTCGGCGTTTTAAGCGTAGACCCAAACGACCGGCGAACATCCTCAGCCAACTGATGGCTCGCAAAGGCTACGGACAATCCAAAACCAATGATGAACTTGACGATACCTGGAACGCGATTGTCGGCGATAAATGGCAAAACAAAACCAGAGTCGGAAACGTCAGCCGAGGCGTATTAGAAGTTTTTGTAAGTAGCGCCGCGGTAAACCAACACTTAGGTTTTCAGAAAAAGAAGCTGATCGCGGAACTGAGTAAACGCGTTCCGCAAAACAAAATCAAAGATATAAAATTTTCCCTAGGAAGCATTGAACCTCGATGAGTAACGAAAATAGCAAAGAATACGGTTCTGGCCAGCTTAAACGACTGTCCGATATGGAGCACGTGCGAAAGCGACCGGGGATGTATATCGGTGATACCACCGCGCGTGGACTGCACCACTTGGTCTATGAAGTCGTCGATAACTCGATCGACGAAGCGATGGCGGATTTCGCCACCAAGGTCACCGTAACGATCAACACCGACGGTTCGATCACCGTCGCCGATGATGGTCGTGGGATTCCCGTCGGACGCCACGATCAGCTTTCCGAAGAGGAAGACCGTGAAGTCACCACGCTCGAGGGCGTCATGACGATGCTGAAGTTCGGCGGTAAGTTTGGTGAATCGGATCCGGAGGACGAAGACGACGAAAATCCTTACAAAGTCTCTGGCGGTCTGCACGGTGTTGGTGTGACGGTCGTTAACTTTCTGTCGGAATGGTGTGAAGTAGAAGTCTATCGCGACGGAAAGATCCATCAGCAGGGCTACGAACGCGGTGTTCCAACTGGAGCCGTTTCGACAGCGGGCAAAACGGACAAGGTCGGCACCAAAACGACCTTCAAGCCTGATGGACAGATCTTCCCGGTCACCAAGTTTGAATATGGAATCCTGCACAAGCGTTTGCAAGAACTGGCGTTTCTCAACAGCGGCGTGCGTTTGATCTTCAAGGATCAACGAACCAACGATGGCGACGAATTTTATTACGAACGCGGCATCATTGAGTATGTCGAACACCTCAACCGCGCCAGTGATGCTGTCCACGCAGACGTGATTTACTTCAAAGGAGAATCACAGGGCGTAGGTTATGAGATTGCCCTCCAGTACACGACCGATATTAAAGACAACGTTCACTCCTACGCCAACAATATCAGCACTCACGAAGGCGGTACGCATGTTTCTGGTTTTCGATCGGCGTTGACGCGCACGATCAACAACTATGCCAAGACCAATAAGCTGTTGCCCAAGGACATGTCGATCACAGGCGAAGATTTTCGCGAGGGTTTAACGGCGATCATTTCATTGAAGGTGCCCAACCCTCAGTTCGAAGGTCAGACGAAAACGAAGCTGGGGAATAACGAGGTCGAGGGGATCATCAGTTCCGCGTTTGGAGAATTCTTCAAAGTCTTCATGGAGGAGAATCCTAAGGAAGCCAAAGTCATCGTCAGAAAAGGCGTCCAGGCGGCCGAAGCGCGAGAAGCGGCACGGGCGGCGCGAGAGAAGATCCGGAGAAAGTCAGTACTCGGTGGGAGTGGGCTTCCCGGTAAGCTGCGAGATTGTCTCAGTGACGATGTCGAAAAATGTGAAATCTACTTGGTCGAAGGTGACTCCGCCGGCGGAAGTGCCGAAGGCGGACGCCTGAAAGAGTTTCAAGCGATTTTGCCTCTACGCGGTAAGATCATTAACGCTTACAAGGCACGCGAAGATAAAGTGTTGGCCAACGAAGAGGTCCAGAGCATGATTAATGCTCTACGTGTTGGCATCGGCGAAGATCAGGACTTGAGTAAACGACGTTATGAAAAAGTCATCATCATGACCGATGCTGACGTCGATGGTTCGCACATTCGCACCCTGCTGCTGTGCTTCTTCTATCGACAGATGTATCAATTGATCGAAGCCGGTCACGTTTATGTGGCTCAACCGCCTCTGTTCCGCGTAAAGAACAAAAGTAAAACCTACTACGTTCAATCTGAAGAGGAAATGCGTCAGCAGTTGATGGATCGTGGTCTAACGGATACTTCGTTTGAAGGTGAAGGTTTCAAAATCGAAGGTGATGAGATGCGGAGGCTTTGCATCTCACTGGCGACGCTGGAAGATGCGATTCTGGCGTTGGAACGTCGAGGAATCAATCTCCGCACGCATGCCAACCGAATCAATTTGGAGACGGGTCGACTTCCTGTTTACCATGCGTTCTTGGAGACCAGCGAATATTGGTTTACCGATCGCAAGGAGCTTGATGAATTCATCAAGAAACAGGAATCCGAATCCGGCGTCGAACTATCGGTCGACACCGACGCTGACGACAACGATTCCGCTGGAGAAGATGCCGGCAAAGATGAAACCAGTTTGCAAATCCGAGAGTTTCACGAAGTTCGTACAATCAATGCGGCGCTTAAGGACATCGCGGAGTTTGGCTTCAATATTGAAGCCATGTTGCCCGAAGACCGAACAGGGCTCGAAGCGCCTCGTTACATTCTCCGGCGCGGAGAAACCGAAGCCGGCTTGGACGATCTGCGTGGCTTGATCGGAGCGGTAAGGGCGGCAGGAGAGAAAGGTATCCAAGTCACCCGCTATAAGGGTCTTGGCGAGATGAATGCCGAAGAGCTTCGTGAAACGACGCTCGATCCAAACAACCGAACCTTGATCAAGGTAAAGATGGACAACGTTAGCGAAGCCGATGACATGTTCCGTATTCTCATGGGCGACAAAGTCGAACCACGCCGCGAGTTCATCGAACAACACGCCTTGGATGTCGGCGAACTGGATATTTAGTCCGAAGACGGTCGGTGATCTAAGATTAAATCTTGCGTAAGAATATTCAGCGTCTGGCCGGAATTAATTTTAAAAAGAAACGCCTCCCAAAAATGAGAGGCGTTCGGCCCTCGGATACTATCCGAGGGGTTGTTCATAATTTAAGTCTAGGCCCCAATGTCAGAATCGTCAACAGAATTGATGCCGAAAATTCCTAAGCAACAACGCTTGGAGCGTGTCATTGGCTATGTAGACGGGTTTAATCTCTATTTCGGCATTCGTGAGGCTGAACTTAGACAGTATTTATGGTTAAACGTTCACAAGTTGGTAACAAAGCTGCTAGGACCGCAACAGATATTAGCGGAAACGAAGTATTTTACAGCGAGAATCTCTGGAGCAAAAAAAGCCGATTCAGGCAGTTTTGCTTTAAAAAAGAACAACAAACGGAAACGCCAGACAACGTATCTTGACGCATTAGTGACTATCCCCGAGATAAATATTTTTGAGGGAAAATACTTCGACAAAGAAGTTTCCTGTAATCAATGTGGTCGGAGATGGCACGATCAAGAAGAAAAAATGACAGATGTTAGCATCGCAACTGAGATGTTGTGCGATTCGTATGAAGACAATTGCGACACCTTAGTTTTGATTTCAGGTGATAGTGATTTAGTTCCACCTGTTACACGAATCCTGAAAATGGCGAAACCGAAACGAGTGATCGTGGCATTTCCGCCCAGTCGAAGAAGTTCGGAGTTAGCGCAAATTGCTACAGGGAAACGGCAAATTGAAAAGGGTCATCTCAAAGCGAGCCAACTTCCACTCGAGGTTGTTTCTTCCAGTGGGTATAGACTTAAAAAGCCAAAAACTTGGAAATAGAATCGACCTAATACCATCAACATATTGCTTTGAAGAATTAACTAATGAATCAAGACGTCGCCAACCTCAAACCAAAATCGGTATGGACTTGTTTCGAGCAACTCAACGCTGTCCCGCGCCCTTCCAAAAAGGAGGAACGTGTCATGGCATTCATGAGGAAATTTGGCGACGACCTCGGTCTGGAAGTGATCAGCGATTCAGTTGGTAACATCATCATTCGCAAACCGGCGACTGCTGGAAAAGAAAACGTGACGCCCGTCGTGATGCAGGGCCATTTAGATATGGTGCATCAAAAGAACGCGGATACCGACTTCGATTTTGACACGCAAGGAATCCAATCCTACGTCGACGGCGACTGGGTCAAAGCCAAGGGCACGACGCTGGGGTCGGATAATGGTATCGGAGTGGCGTCGATCATGGCGGTGCTCCAATCGGATTCGATCCAGCATGGCCCCTTCGAAGCCCTGTTCACCATCGACGAAGAAACGGGAATGACCGGCGCGATCAATCTTCAGGGCGGTTTGCTCAACGGCAAAATTCTCTTGAACACCGACACCGAAGAAGAAGGCGAACTTTGCATCGGTTGTGCCGGCGGCGTCGATAGCACCGCGACTTGGCAATACGCTCAGGAATCGGTAACCGGCGAAGGTTTCAAAATATCAGTCACCGGACTGCGTGGCGGTCACTCGGGCGTGGATATTCATTTGGGCCGAGGAAACGCGAATAAGATCATGAACCGGGTTCTGTCAGCGCTGGATAGCATCCGCATTGGAAAATTGACTGGTGGAAACCTACGCAACGCGATCCCGAGGGAATCGTTTGCGGAAGTATTGATCGACAAAGACAACGTCAAAACCGTCAAACAGCAGCTCGAAGCCGTCACAGCGGTTATTAAAGCCGAACGCAAAACAACCGAACCTAACCTGACCATTGAAATAGAAACCTCAGAACCCGTTTCTGAGGTGATGACTCTCAAGGATCAACAAACGATGTTGTCCTTGGTCAGCGCGTCCCCCAACGGCGTGGATCGGATGAGCGAAGACATCGAAGGATTGGTGGAGACTTCAACGAATCTGTCCAAGGTTGAAGTCACCGGCGGCAGCGGCACCGTGCAGTTTTTGACACGCAGCAGTGTCGAATCCGCGCGCGAAGAATTGTCTCGTAAGATCGAGAGTATTTTCAGTCTTGGTGGAGCGACTGTCGAACACGCGGGAGAGTATCCGGGTTGGAAACCGAATGCAGAATCAAAGATTCTTGATCAGATGAAAACCGTCTACCAAGAGTTGTTTGGCAAACAGCCGAAAGTCAGCGCTATCCACGCGGGATTGGAATGCGGTATCATCGGCAGTCACTACCCTGGCATGGACATGATCTCTTTCGGTCCCACGATCAAGCACCCTCATTCGCCCGATGAAAAGTGCCACATCCCCAGTGTAGAACTGTACTGGCAGTATCTGACTAAGATCCTCGAAACGATCGCGTAGGACGAACCCACTGATTTACCTAATGAGAGTGAGCACGGTCGGTCGTGTGTTGATTGTGGCAGTTGTTGCAGTTGACTGCCTTCTGAAGTGCTCGCAATTTCGTTTTGTCCAACTCGTTAGCATCGCTATCGTTGATGATTGCCATCGCAGCATCGCGCAGCGCCGTCGAACGTTTCTGCCAACTTTCGGGGCTACCAACAGGCGGAGATTGCGCTGGAAGTCCCTCGTAGAGAACCGTTAGCCTTTTGGCGACTTCGGAATCGAGTGGGACTTTGTAGAGCTTTCTATAGAGCTTGTTTTCATGCGCCAATTGCATGACTTGTGGAATAGAGAATCCGCCTTCTTCCCCTTCGGGATCAGGTAAGGGTTCGAGTGTAACTGGTTCTGGTTCAGCCGTGACATTTGATTGCTCGGCTGTAGCGCTCGGTTCAGAAACCGACGCGTCATTGGTGACCGGGTCGCCACCGGTGTCACTGGGCTTCTCCGAACAACCTGGGCTTGACATCAATAGTGTCAAAAGACACAGCAACAAAGCAAACGTGTTTACGCCATTTTGAATCGACATGTCTTTACCAACCTTCTCTGTTGCGGTTTATCCATTTGATTTAGACAAGCTACGATTCATTTTCTGTTGTGACAAGGTCTCGCGTCTCAAAGCCCCGAAGCTTTAAGGACGGACTCTAAGGAAAGACTCTAATGATTTGTTAGACGTCTTAAGGATGGCTCTATGTCAAGAGTTTTCCAATAGCGGTTTCAGAGAAGGATTTATTGCTTAAGAAATTCACGCAACAGTTTGATGCACTGAAAAATAAAGATTTGATTTAGCTAATCAACAGAAGTCGAGCAGTCTTGGTATCAATGCGAAATGAATCGGCAGTGGACTGCATATCAATTTGGCAAACTCTTCGGATTTCGTTTTGATAGAACTTAATATTTCTTTCGCATCGAAAAAAATTGCTTGTGTTTGCAAAGTGAAAACAAAGTGTAGTAGGGACGTGTCCTTCTGCTGTGTTTCGATTGGCATTCGCTTTGCTTAAGCCATTTTGAAGACGATGTAGATCCATTCAGCTTTTGAAGAAGGAAAATGTAGATGAAGAATCCATACATACCAGTGTTGGTATCAGCCGTCATTGGAATTGCGATGATCCCTATGTTATTGGGTTGCGGAGGTGAATCAGTCTCCGAAGCAAGTGTTTCAGGTTCCCCATCCGGAGCGACTGTTGGTGGATTCTCAGCCGAACAAATGGCAAACGCACTCTATGCAGTCATGAAAGCGGACCGAACGGTTTACGCAAAGCACGTCGTGACCAACTTGAAAAAGGCCGAAAGCCCCACCAAACCCAGTGAGTATTGGGAAGATGAAGAAGGCACCATTCCTCTTCCGGCCCAAATGTTTCGCATGGGAGCCGAATTGGTTGACGAAGATGAATCGGCCGGTTTTACCTACGGTTTGCGGTCGAAGTGGCCCCTCAACGAGCAGCACAAGCCTAAGTCGGATGTGGAAAAGGAAGGTTTGGACTACATCGAGGCTAATCCTGGAAAACCGTTCTTCGGCGAAGAGACGCTTGGAGATAAGAAGTTCTTTACGGCGATCTACGGCGATCGAGCTGTCGCGCAGGCTTGTTGGGAGTGTCACAACGAACATCCTAATCGTGGTGATGATTATCCCGAATTCAAAAAGGATGACGTCATGGGCGGAGTCGTACTGCGAATCCCAATGAACTGAATCGCGGTTACTAAACCGTCATTTTATGCTGCGATACATAACGCTTTAACTAACAGAACTGAAGAGACTCTTATGACACCTGAGCAAAAAGATTTGGTGCAGTCTACATGGATTCCCGTTAACGAGATTTCTGAGACTGCTGCGGACTTGTTTTACACCAAACTTTTCGAATTGGATCCCAATCTTCGTCCCCTTTTTAAAGGCGATATGAAAGAACAGGGAAAGAAGCTAATGACCATGATCGGCGCGGCGGTGCGTGGGCTGGATAACCTCGGAGAACTAACGCCGGTTGTAAAAGGGTTAGGGAAACGGCACGTGGGATACAACGTCAAGGACGAACATTACGCCACCGTTGGCGAGGCTTTGATCTGGACCTTGGACCAAGGCCTTGGTGACAGTTTCACCGACGACGTCAAAGAGGCCTGGACCATTGTTTACACAACATTGGCCGATTTGATGAAAGGTGCCGCGCAAGAAGAGGTTGCTGGATGATCTTGGATGCCGGAGCTTCGGTCGCCAAAACTACGATAGTCATTATCGGCAATGGGATGGTCAGCCATTGCTTGTGTTCAAAATTAGTCGCTGGCATCTCTGCTGATTCGGCCAACCCACAATTTGAGATCATCGTCCTCGGTGACGAAAATCGACCCGCGTACGACCGAGTCAATCTGACTCGGTATTTCAAGAATCATTCCGCGGATGATTTATTATTGGCCACGGAGGATTGGTATCGAGAAAACGATATTGATCTTAGGCTTGGCCAGCGCGTGGTACAGATAGACTCAAAACAGAAGTTTGTCACGACCTCGACCGACGACACGGTGCACTACGACCAGTTGGTATTGGCTACCGGTTCGCATCCGTTTGTTCCGACTATTGAAGGCGTCGATGATGAAGGCGTTTTCGTCTATCGCAGCATCGAGGACATAGCGGCGATTGACAAGTACAGCCGCACCTCGAAATCCGCGGCGGTCCTAGGCGGCGGTCTTTTGGGTCTCGAAGCGGCACAGGCGTTAATGAATCTCAATGTGAAGACGCACGTGGTGGAGATGGCTCCGGCGTTGATGCCGCGCCAATTGGATTCAGAAGGCGCTGGCGTTCTTCAAACCGAGATTGAGAAGCTTGGTATCCAGGTTCATCTTATTAAACGCACCGAGCGCATCGAAAGTTCGGGAAGAAATCGCATATTGCATTTTGACAACGGTGACGTGTTACCAGTGGAGATGGTGGTTGTCTCCGCTGGTATCCGTCCCAATGACCAATTGGCCGAGTGTTGCGACATGGAGGTCGGAGCACGAGGTGGATTCAAAGTCAATGATCGTTTGGAGACATCGGTTTCTGATATTTACGCAATTGGTGAATGTGCCTCGCACAATAATACAATTTATGGGCTGGTGGTCCCCGGATACCAGATGGCCGATGTGTTGGCGGACAATCTGTTGGCCGGCGGGCAAGGCAAAGCGCTTTTTACTTCCGGCGATCAATCAGCGCGACTAAAACTTTTGGGCGTGGATGTTGCGACACTGGGAAAACCTGTTGGAGAAGTCCCCAAAGCAACCACTGTCGCCTCTCGTACCGAAGACACCTATCGAAAGCTGATCCTTTCCAAGGGTCGCGTGGTTGGCGTGATGGCTGTGGGGCCATGGACCGACATCGAACGCGTTCGTCAAGCGATTGCCGCCAAGAGCCGATTTTGGAAATGGCAACTCAATCGGTTTTCTTTGACGGGAGACTTGTGGAAACCAAGCGTCTTGGGCAAAACAAGCGCTCTGCCAAAAACGGCGGTCATCTGCAGTTGTATGAACATCACACGGGGCACACTTTCGGAGGCGCAAAAATCCGGTTGTTGCACTGTTGCTGCGCTCGCCGAAGCCACCGGAGCATCAACCGTTTGTGGATCCTGCAGGCCGTTGTTGGCTGATCTGGTCGACGATCCTGCCGAACCGGCTCAACGTCCCGGTGTTGGTTTATTGATCGCGTCGGTGGTGGCGATCTTGGTTCTATTTAGTTGGTTTGTTGGCCCCCTGCCCTACGCTGATAAGGTGGTCGATGTCTGGCATCAAGTCGACTTCATTTGGCGCGATTCATTTTGGAAACAGGTCACCGGTTATGTTCTGTTGGCAGTAGCGACGTTGGCGTTGTTGCTTCCGCTTCGCAAACGAATCAAGCGGTTTGCGTATGGAAACTATGGAGTCTGGAGAACAGTTCATAGTGTTATCGGCATCCTGACGCTGGTAGGGCTGCTGGTTCACACAGGGATGAGAATGGGAAGCAATTTCAATTTGTTGCTGGCGGTCACGTTTCTAGGTCTGAATTTCAGTGGAGCGATCACCGGAGCGATTACTTCTTGGGAAAGCCGGACCGGCGGCGAATTAGGGATGACGCTTCGTCAGTGGCGGCCAAGGCTGACCAAGTTTCATATTCTCTGTCTTTGGCCGATGCCCATTTTGCTGATCATTCACATCGCCTGCGTCTATTTCTACTAGGTTAACTCGAGCAATCATTTGGCAAACGCGGTCGTCAATAAAGCAAGCACGAAACAATCGTTTCTTTCGTCCATCAAGTTCCAAGTCTTTTGTTGGTTCGTGTTGACGGTAGCGCTGTTGGCGGTGTTCGCCTTTGTGATGACGACCGATCATGTGGCCGGTCGCGATATTCCTCTGTTTTCAGCGGTAAAAACGATGCTGTTGCCAGGCGAGACATCGCAAGGGCACTATCAAATTGAACTGGCCTGTAATGCTTGTCACACGCCGATGATGGGCGTGAAGCAGGATGCGTGTTTGAACTGTCACCAGGAAGAACTGAACATCGCCAAGGATACGCATCCGGCCAAGAAGTTTAATGATCCCACCAACGCCCAACGGCTCAAATTGTTGGATGCTCAAAAGTGCATCACCTGCCATCGAGAACACGTTCCCGAACGTACGCATCCGATGGGTCTGTCATTGCCGACAGATTATTGTTATCACTGTCACCAAGACGTGATGGAGCAACGACCGAGCCACAAGGATTTTGCGTTTGATAGTTGCGCAACCGCCGGCTGTCATAACTATCACGACAATCGCGCGTTGTATGAAAACTTTTTGAGCAAGCACAGTGACGAATTGGATATGCTGGACGAACAGGTCGTTATGCTGCGATCAAGTTCCCAAACCGAAACAAAATCAGCCGGTAAAGTGCCGACCAAAGAAGATTCAGCGCGAAACGATTTCAAAGAGAAAGTGTCGTTGACGTTAGCGGATATGGATGCACCTGATTCGGTAGAGACGCCTCAGGAAATGCTGGACGACTGGGCGACGACGGCTCATGCGGCAGTAGGTGTGAACTGCAATCAATGCCATGTCGATAGCGTTGTCGGTGTGGATGAAACGGACGAAACGAAAGAAGCGGAAGCGACGTGGTCTAATCAAGTCGACCATCAGACGTGTGGAAAATGCCATGAGCGCGAACTGGCCGGTTTCACCGCAGGAAAGCACGGAATGCGATTGGCCCAGCAGTTGTCACCGATGACACCCGCCGACGCGCGGCTGAAGATGAAAGCATCGCGTGCCCATGAGTCATTGAACTGTTCTTCTTGTCACAGCGGCCATCGTTTCGACACGCAGTTCGCGGCGGTGGATGCTTGTTTAAGCTGCCACAATGATCGTCATTCGCTGGCCTATCAATCGTCCAGCCATTACGACTTATGGAAATTGGAAGTTTCCGGCGAAGCCCAACCGGGTACGGGCGTATCATGTGCGACATGTCACATGCCGCGCATGGAAGACGACGATGGAAACGTTTTTGTGGATCACAATCAAAACGGCAATCTCCGGCCCAACGAGAAGATGATCCGTTCGGTCTGTAACCACTGTCACGGCGTCGCGTATTCGATTGACGCGCTGGCCGATGAAGACTTGATCGAAACCGGCTTCCAAGGCGAACCATCGGTGCACATCGAAAGCGTGGACATGGTCAAAGCGTGGTTCGAGGCAAAGGCCAAGAAACGAAAGAATCGAAAAAAGAACTAAGCAAAGTTCGGATGAAAAAAGCCACCCAAGATTCCCTTGAGTGGCTTTTATATGGCTAGTTTCCGATCATAGAGCACCAGTCTTTCCACCGATGTTCAGAACTAGCTGAAATTTTAGAGATACCTCGTCTGCCTTTGTTTGAGCATCAAAAAGCAATGGATTATCAGCGTGTAAATCGGTGAGTAATTCGGATAAGCGGTCAGCAATTCGACGATTTGTCCAGTTCGCTGTTTCATCTAAAAACTGCTTCACGTAGCGAAGGTCATCCAGATTAGGGCAGATCATACATCCGCTCTCCACTTGAGACCTTACGAGTAAGGTTAGCTTCTTGGCATCGGAGTCGGTCAAGAATCCTGTGTTGTGCGTGATGTTGTGGCGGATCCGCCAAAGAATTGCAAGAGATTCGGCACGGTCTCGCTCGCGATCAGGCTTTTGCTTTCTATTTGGAAACAAGAAGTCCTGTTCAGGATCACCAAAATGTGGCTTCAGTAACTGTCGAAATCTTTCACTAATACCCTGATTGCTCAACCAGGTGTCAGATTCGCAAAGGGCTCGTCCTATTGAATTCGCAGAAAACTGGCTAACTAAAATCCCTTTATTGACTTGACCGAGAATTTGTCAAACCGATCATCAAACGTGTGGGGTGCAACTAAGTCAACACAGACAATAGCAGTTTCTTTGATAAAGCGTTCGAAGTTTTCAATTAAGCTGCCGAGAACCCGCAATCGGAGAAGACCCATATGGCGATCATAAACCGCTTGATAGAAAGACTGCCGTTGAATGCGATTATCGAGATATCGAATCAGGTTAAGGGAAGAGTTTGCCCTTAACTCGAAATTGTCAATCGGAGAATCGTCACTTGTATCAACTCCACATGTATGGGTGAGAATGTCTCGAATCTTTTGATTCAAATTGAGAGGCGGACGTCCAGCAGGCATGCTTCTTATACGGTATCTTCCGCATCCTTTGCAGCATCTAGATCTTCAGAAAGTAACCATTTATCCCGAGGGGAATATCGCCATGATAACAAAAAGGTTCGACACTTCGAATTGTTATCGGTGTTTGCTAATTCAGCGAACTTTTCCCCGTCGATCTCTTGATGCTCGGCTTCAGGTTCTTCACGCCAATCGTAGGCAAGCATTTCACCGGAAACTTTCTTAAGCTCCGCAGCCAATTCGTCAGATGGACAAGGGAAGTTTAGTTTGGACATTAGCTTTTTATCGCCGTCTACGTTCCACCAAACATCTTTCTGTTCCTCCACCCAGTTCGCAAGCACATTTGCTTCGATAACGAAATACGGAAAATCTGTTACGTCTGCCATTTTCACTCTCAACCCACGACTTAGTTGCCGTCAACCAGTATTATATCAGTCCAATATCGCAAAGACAGTTTATTAATCCAGCCTTTAGAAACAGATTTGCAGTCTTGCTTGGAGCAATTTCACGAAAAAAGCCACCCTATAACCTTCAGGTGGCTTTTCCATTTTTTGATTTTAATAGTCGTCAGTCGGCAACTAAGCGATCGAAGCGATTTGGACTTTAACGTACTTTTGACGATGGCCGGTGCGGCGCTTGCTGTTTTTGCGGCGGCGGAACTTTTGGATGTAGATCTTGTCGCCTTTGGTTTCGCCAACGACTTTGGCGGTGACCGAAGCACCTTCAACCAGAGGAGCACCCAGTTTGAAACCAGCGTCGCCTGATACGGCAAGCACTTTGTCGAACTTGATCTCTGAACCGGCTTCGACCTCTCGGTAGTCAATCTCCAAGAATTGACCTTCTTCTACTTTGTATTGGCGACCGCCGTCTGCGATAATTGCGTACATCTTCTAAACCGGTTTCTAAAATTGCTGTGATTTCGGATTGGGGATTTTAGCTAATTCGGGTCATACCGTGAACCCAAAAAAGCGAATTTTCACCGATAGCACTACTTTCACCGAAAATCATGCGGCGGATCGTCCAATCCGTGACATCACAGCCGTTTTTCCTATCGGCAGAACAAATCCGGCCGTGGTAGGATACCGGCTAATTCACCCATATTTTGAACGCTTTCCCCGTTTTTTATCATGTCAACGTCTACGGCTAATCCGGCCGCCACCCACAAACTGTACATCGAAACCGTCGGTTGCCAGATGAATATGCTGGACAGCGAAATGGTCGTCGCCGATCTCCGCCGGCAGGGATACGAACTGGCCGACAACGTCACCGATGCCGACACGATCCTGTTCAACACCTGCAGCGTGCGCGAACAGGCCGAAAACAAGACCTACAGTGCCTTGGGGCGGCTTCGCCAAGCCAAAAAGGACAACCCCGAAAAGATCATCGGTGTCATGGGATGTATGGCTCAGAAGGATCAAAAACTGATCTTCAAACGCGCCCCCTACGTCGACATCGTCGTCGGTCCGGGTCAGCTTCAGCAGATCCCCGGCTTGATCGACAAGGTCCGCGCCGAAGGTGGTAAACACACCGCCGTCAGCCTTGGCCGCACCGATGGAAAACTGATGGACATTAAACGCAGCCACGAAACATTCGATCCGCTGCGCGATCCAACGATGCGACCGACGCCGTTTCAGGCTTTTCTGCGCATCCAGATTGGCTGTGATAAGTTTTGCACGTACTGCATCGTGCCGATGACGCGCGGCCCTGAGCAAGGTCGACATCCGCAACAGATTTATGACGAAGCGGTGATCCTGGCCGACCAAGGTGCCAAGGAAATTATTCTCTTGGGTCAGACGGTGAACAGTTACCGTCATGTCGACAAAGACAAAACAGAAACGCGGTTGGCGGATCTGCTGCATAAGCTCCACGATATTAATGGAATCGAACGGCTAAAATTCGTCACCAGTTACCCCAAGGACATGGGCTATGATCTGCTGACGACGATTCGGGATCTGAAAAAATGTTCGCCGTATTTGCACGTGCCCCTGCAAAGCGGCAGCGACGCGGTGCTGAAGCGCATGAAGCGCGGTTACACCGTTGGCGAATACCGTGACATGATGGCGCGGATCAATGAAACGCTGGGCGATAAAGCGGCCGTATCAAGTGACTTCATCGTCGGGTTCTGCGGCGAGACGGACGCCGAATTTCAAGAGACCGTTGATTTGGTCGAAGAATGTCGATTCAAAAACAGCTTCATTTTTAAATACAGCGAACGACCCGGTACCAAGGCACATGATCAACTGCCTGACGATGTTCCCTTCGAGGTGAAGCGCCGACGGAATAACGAACTTCTGCAGATCCAGAACCGAATCAGCGAAGAGGACAACCAGAAATTCCTCGGCCGAACGGTCGAAGTGTTGGTCGAGGGTCCCAGCAAACGGCATGACGCCGCGGTCAACGAAATCAAAGACGGCAAAGCAGAGGATTTGAACCGCGTCGTCGTTGGCGATCCAGGTGCCGCGGGCAAGAGTGATTTAGTGCAGTTGGACACAACCCAGCAAGACGCCGCGCGACTGCAGAAACAGCAGTTTGAGGGCAAGCCGTTGCAACTGACGGGGCGCACGCACTGTGACCGCATTGTCGTCTTCGACGGAAGCCCGCGTCTGATTGGGCAAATGTTGCCCATTGGAGTTTACGAGGTGTGCGGACTAACGTTGCTGGGTACGGCAGTCTCAGAATCCAAGGCTGATCTTATCAGTCTGGTGTAGTTTGATATTTCCAGGACGAGTAAGACGGATAGGTCGCTTTTTTTGATGAACAATGTAGTAAAACGATTTTGGTTGACAGGGTTGGCATTGAGCCTGCTTTCGGTGAATCTGCTGCCTTATTCAGCCGTGCAGGCTCAAGAAGGTACTGCAGTTATCGATATAGACTATGACGATAAGCAACCGACGTATGATTTTGGTTTCCGTTACGGCGGCTACAAAATAAAGGGCCCAGACGATTTGGTTGACCTGTTTGATCAACTGTCAAAAAAGGCCAAAAGGATTACGGAGGGTGGCAATGAAGGCGGAGCTCTTGAGGTTTCCTTAGACAGCAGCAAAGTTAGCGTTCCAAACAAAAAGAAATTAGACTTTGCTTACATCGGATTGGGAGCTGGAATTAGCGGCGATGTCGTCAACTGCGATTTTTCAAAATTCGATGTGGCGGACTTTAAAGTCGTCTTCGATGCCAAGGTCGAAAACGGGAAGGCCATGAGGTACAGTCGTATCAAATTGCTTTTCGTCACCTCCGATGGAAAAGGCCCAGAGCCAGATGCCGACACCGAAGACGATTTGCTGTGCAGTCTTAAATACGCAGGTTCTCAGTCGCCTGAAAAGATTGAATTGACCAATGAATTTCAAACGGTCGAAGTTGAACTTGCGGATATGACAGTTGGAGAAGGTTCGATCGAGCAAATTCAGCAATTTAATACACGCGGAGTCACTTTGGTGGTCGTCGCCGAAGACGATCCAAGCCACTTTGGGATCGGCGGCGATACGAAATTATTCGTCGATAATTATCGGTTGATCCAAAAGCCCAAACGCTCGTCTCAATTAGAGTAAAGTAGCTAACTAAAAATCGTATTGTGCGCTGTTGCCGCGATTGAACTCAATCGCGCAATTCGTTCCCTTCCCTCGGTCGTCCCCAATAAGTGATGTTTTGTTTGCCAAGCTTTGGAAACTGATTGTCGATACGTTTCAAACGTGGGACCGGTCCAATGCGTCCAGAATGTCAGCGGCGATGACGTTCTATACCATTTTGTCACTGGCACCGATTCTGATGATCGCCGTCGCGATAGCGGGATACTATTACGATGGACCGCAAGTTCAACAAGAGATCGTCCAGCAGGTTGAACAGTTGACCGATCAACGGACTGCCAAAGTCGTCGCAGGTCTACTGAAAAACGCGACTCAGCCTTCCTCGGGTTTGGTCGCTGGTTCGATCAGTCTGTTGATCAGTCTGTTCGGTGCCTCCGGAGTTTTTTCGCAGTTGTACGATACCTTCAACGATATTTGGGATGTCCCGTCGGAGGAACGTTCGGGATGGTGGTTCATGGTGCAAAAGCGACTGATTGGAATCGGCGTCGTCGTTTTTGTGGGAGTGCTGCTGCTGGGGACGCTGGTTCTCAGCTCAATCGTCGCATATCTTGAAAGCATGTGGTCGGACAGCTATCCCGCGTTAGTCCAATGGTTGAACTTGGCGGATCGCGGATTGGTATATCTGTTGATGCCGGTAATTTTTTCGGTGATGTTTTGGTTCTTCCCGGCCGCGCCAGTGAGATGGCGAGACGTCTGGTTGGCGGGAATCTTGACTTCGTTTTTGGTCGCCGGAAGTCGATACTTGGTCGCCGCCTATCTGAAATTTTCGTCCACCAGTGAAGTTTATGGCGCGGCCGGTTCGGTGGTGGTGATGCTGATTTGGGCCTATATCATCGGGTTGTGTTTGTTTTTGGGTGCGTCCTTCAGTCATTCCTACGCTTATAACTTGGGATCGAAATCATCGGATGCCAAACGTGAAAGTGTCTCCGAGGACGAAACTGCGGACACAATCGATACCGCTGTGAAGACAATCGAAGTCGTTCGGCGAACTTAGCGTTCGGCTGACTTAATATTCGGCTGACTTAAACGTTCGGCGAACCCAAAATGGAAGACTGAGGATTCCACCCATGACTAACACAGTAAAAAATCCCCTGCCCATCCCATCAGTCGGTTTGGGGACTTGGAAGATACCTTTGGATCAAACGGCAGAGGTGGTCTATGCGGCGATTGAATCCGGCTATCGCCATCTTGATTGCGCCTGTGATTACGGCAACGAAGTTCAAGTCGGCCAAGGAATCGCGCGGGCGATCGCCGAGGGCGTTTGCACTCGAGAAGATCTTTGGGTGACTTCGAAGCTGTGGAATACTTACCATGCGGCCGAACATGTGGCTCCCGCGTGCCAGCGATCACTGGATGATTTACAGCTGGATTATTTGGATCTTTACTTGATTCACTTCCCGATCGCGCTTGAGTATGTGCCGTTTGATCTGCGCTATCCGCCGGAGTGGTTCCACGATCCCGATGATGCCGCGCCGAAAATGAAGTTGGCAAGTGTGCCGATTCGGGAAACTTGGGCGGCGATGGAATCGTTGCACGGCCAAAAGAAAGCCAACCATATTGGCGTTTGCAATTTTGGGACGTCTTTGCTGCGCGATTTATTGTCATACGCACAAGTCCCTCCGGCGCTGCTGCAGGTAGAGATGCATCCGCTGTTGACGCAAGAAAAATTGCTCAGGTTCTGTCAGCAGCAGTCGATCGCGGTCACCGCGTTTTCTCCTTTGGGTGCAGAGTCGTACTTCTCTCTATCCATGGCCGGAGAAGAAGAATCTCTGTTGCAAAACTCAATCGTCTGTGAAATCGCCCAAGCCCACGGTCGATCAGCGGCACAAGTCTTACTACGTTGGGGCGTCCAGCGTGGCACCTCGGTTGTGGTCAAGTCATCACAGCACAAACGACTGGTGGAAAATTTGACGGTGACCGATTTCAAATTGACCCAAGATCAAATGACGGCGATCACGGGGCTCAACCAAAACCGGCGGTTTAATGATCCCGGCGACTTCGGCGAAGCGGCCTTCAATACGTTTGTGCCAATCTACGAATAGACGGACGAGCCCAGTAGGAACGGGCTTTATGTTGTGGGCACAAGAAAATCTAACACGCGATCGACCAAACAGTTTTCTCCCGCATCATCAAAACGCACAAACATTGGGAAGGAATTGACTTCCAAGAAAACTGGGTTTTCGAAATTCGCGCGACAGCGAAAATCTAACGCACAGAAATCGAAGCCGATCTTTTTGGCCAACGCTAGCGCAGGGGCCACCAATCTAGAGGGCGTGGATATCTGCCTCACAGCAACCTTGGGATCATCGCGATAGTCCAGCGATTGCGTTGCCAAATGGAAACAATAGGCCTGTTGATTAATAACAAACACGCGCAGGTTTTCGCCTTTAAGCCGTTCTTGGATAAAATAGGAAGTGTTGGGCCATTGGGACTGAGTCCGTTGTTGATTCAGCTTGGACACCGAAACGGTATGAGCGCCTCCATCAAGTGGTTTAGCGATTCGATTCTCCGCGTCGGGAACCGTCTCAAGTGGCGAACAATCGCCCAACACCATCGTGTCGGGAATCGCGAACCCAATGTCTCTGGCCAATCGCAAGTTTCGCGACTTGTTATTGAGCGTGTTCAGCGTTTGGCGATTCAAAATTCGAACGTCCGGCCACGCCAACGCATAGCCCTGAATTAGTTGGTGGACGCGCGCGGGCAGGTTGGTGTCTTGCGAAAACACGTTGCAACGCGCGAAGATGGCCGCGGGTTGTAAATGCTGGTCGCCCAGATCGATTACCGGTTTATCGAAATCCCAGGCGATCTGCAAACTGCCTTCGACATCGGTGTCCCAGAAGTGATAGTCAATCTGTCTAATATGAGCCTGATCCACAACGCGCCGAGTGTTGGGGTCAGAGTCACCACCGACGATCAACAGAGGGACAGAGTTGCTTGACTTTACCAACGATTCCAACCGTTCCATGGCCTCAGTGGTGGGCGTTGCTGTGGACAAACTGGTGGAACATTATCTTCCTCACCAATCGCCATCGTCGACATTTGTGGAGGCGCGACGTTTCCTTCTTCGCCCCGCCTTCGAGTGGATGGCTGAGGCGGTTGGATGTGAGTGCCCTCTTCCCCCGCCATTGCCGTGGTAGGATGACCGTTGCCTTCCTCTCCTAGTGCTTGGGTGGTTACCTGAGGAGGTTGAGGGATGTCTTCTTCGCCCACCATTTCGGTGGTGGGTTGAGGGCCATGATGGGGATCCTCTTCGCCGATTGCATAAGTCGTCGCGTGCGGTGGTTGGTGGACGTCTTCTTCGCCTACCATTAAAGTTGTGGCTTGAGGGGCGGGATCCTCTTCGCCGACGGCCATGGTTGTCGGAGCGCCGAACATTTGGGCATCCGATTCGGCTTGCCCAAGCAAAGAATAGGAAACGGCCGAACCGATTCCCAGCGCAACGACTTGTCGAAGAAAGTCGCGTCGCCCAACGCTACCATCGCGAAATTGTTGAACCAGATTGCGAACTTGTTGTTGCTGAAGTTCATTCATTGTGTCGCCGGTCCAACCGCTCCTGAGAAGAAGAAAATGAAAATGCCTGTGAATGATTTTACGGTCATAACTTCAGCTTGCAACATTTAAATACAGCGATTTGTAATTGCAAACCATGAAATCACAATGGAATTTTTGGATCGACCGCGGCGGTACCTTTACCGATATCATCGCGCTTTCTCCAGAGGGGGAAATCTCGACCAAAAAACTGCTGTCACAGAATCCGGCCGTCTATCATGACGCAGCGATTCACGGCATTCGTCAATTTCTTCACTTGAAAGAGGGAGACGCAATTCCGCCAGACACGATTGCTTCGGTGAAGATGGGTACCACCGTCGCGACCAATGCTTTGCTCGAAAGAAAAGGTGCACCGACGTTGCTGGCGGTCACCAAGGGTTTGGCGAATGTGATCGAGATTGGCTACCAGGATCGACCCAAGACGTTTGCCTTAAAGATCGAAAAACCGGAGGTGTTGTACGAATCGGTCATCGAAATCGACGAGCGCGTGTTGGCGTCCGGGCGGATTGAAAGAAAGCTTGATCCAAACGCGCCGGCGATGCAACTCAAAGCGGCTTTTGATAGAGGAATCCGTAGCGTCGCGATTGTGTTGATGCACGGCCATCGCTTTGCTCAACATGAACAGCAATTGGGGCAGATCGCGGCGGAAATTGGCTTTGAGCAAATCTCTGCCAGTCACGATGTCAGCCGATTGTCCAAAATCGTTTCGCGCGGAGAAACGACGGTGGTGGATGCTTATCTCACGCCTGTTCTCAAACGATACGTAAACAAAATCTCGGCGGAACTGAAGGGACAGACATCGCTGTTGTTCATGCAGTCCTCTGGCGGATTGGTAGACGCGTCGGCATTCCGCGGACGCGATGCGATTCTCTCGGGCCCTGCCGGCGGTGTCGTTGGCGCAGTGGCGACGGCGCGTTTGGCGGGTTTCACAAAAGTCATTGGCTTTGACATGGGCGGAACATCGACGGATGTATTTCACTACGCTGGCGATTTTGAAAAAGTATACGAAGCGCGGATCGCCGGATCACGGATGCGCGTGCCGATGTTGGACATTCATACCGTCGCTGCCGGCGGCGGTTCGATTCTCAAGTTTGACAAAGGGAGACTGCGCGTCGGGCCCGAATCTTCAGGCGCTGATCCCGGTCCGCTGTGCTATCGAAACGGTGGAAAACTTTCAGTCACGGATATCAATGTCGCTTTGGGACGAATCCAACCTGATTTCTTTCCTGCTATTTTCGGGCGCGATCAGAATGAAACCTTAGATTGCGAATGTGCGCGGGCCGCCTTTGCCTCCATCGCCGCTGAACTCAACGACGGGCGTACAGCGGAACAAGTGGCGGAAGGGTTTTTGGAGATTGCCGTTGAACACATGGCTCAAGCGATCAAGAAAATCACGATCCAGCGCGGCTATGACGTGCAAGACTATGTGCTGAATTGTTTCGGTGGAGCCGGCGGCCAACATGCTTGCGCGGTGGCGGCACGGTTGGGGATCAAGAAGATCTTCTTGCATCCTCTGGCGGGAGTTTTATCGGCCTACGGGATGGGTTTGGCCCATCAAAAAACGGAACAACAGAAATTGATAAATGAAGATCTTTCGACAATCGACGTCGGTGATATCGAACGGGCGGCGCAAATGTTGGTCGGTGAGAATGCAGCGCATTTAGCAGCGCAAGGCATTCCTGTCGGTGACATAACGCACGACGCGAAGGCTCACCTGCGCTATCAAGGTACCAATACGCTGATCGAAGTCGCGGTGGCCTCCATCGACAAAATGAAGACCGACTTCAATGCGAAACATCAGCAAAAGTTTGGCTTTTTGGCACCGGAGAAACGAATTTGGATCGATACCGTCGTCGTTGAATCCGCCGGCATAACGCAACGATTGGAAGAGGTCGTTGCAGCCACACCGGCGACAGCGCCTGCTGTCGCTGCCGCTGACGAGCAGATGTTTACGGATGGTTGTTGGGTACAAACTCCGGTCTACCAATTTCAGGATTTGAAGTTTGGTCACCAAATCGCTGGTCCCGCCATCATCGTTGGCGACAACGACACAATCGTGGTTGAAAATCACTGGTCGGCGTCGATCAATGAATGGGGCCATTTGATTCTGGAAAAATGCGACGCCGACGTTTCAAAAACGGAGGCCGCGACGACTTGCGACCCAGTCAAATTGGAAATTTTTAACCATCTGTTCATGTCGATCGCTGAACAAATGGGAGTCGTGCTTCAAAATACGTCCCAGTCGGTCAACGTGAAAGAGCGATTGGATTTCTCTTGCGCGATATTCGACGCCGAGGGGAACTTGATCGCCAACGCACCACACGTGCCGGTTCATTTGGGTTCAATGGATTCGGCGGTAAAGGTCGTCATCAAAGGCGACTACGTGATCAATCGTGGCGATGTTTTTGTGCAGAACAATCCTTATAACGGCGGGTCGCATTTGCCCGACATCACGGTTGTGACGCCCGTGTTTGGAAGCGATGACAAAATTCAATTCTTCGTAGCCAGTCGGGCACATCACGAAGACGTTGGTGGGATTGCTCCGGGGTCAATGTCGCCCCTCGCACGAACGATCGCAGAAGAAGGTATAACGCTGGACTGTGAAAAGATGGTTGAGGGCGGAGTGTTTGCAAATGATCGCATCTCGAAATTGTTGCTGGCCCCGCCCTACCCTGTTCGGAATCTTCAGCAAAACATAGCGGATCTGATGGCGCAAGCGGCCGCCAATGAAACTGGCGTCAAAGAACTGAAAAAGCTGGTGGCCACCTACGGCCGTGAAACGGTCCAAGCCTACATGGGGCACATCCAAGACGCTGCGGAA
>CAKZVF010000110.1 GCA_937921995.1 uncultured Pirellulaceae bacterium | reverse complement strand
TGGTGTGACCGGTTGGATACTGGGACAAAAACGTGCGAAGCTGGAATCAAGATCCGTTGTGGATTAGAATTTTGGCATGGCCGACCACGAACTTCATCCCATCGAAGCCTCGCCCCTGCACGCAAAACGTGAACGCGTGTTTCTTGTGCTGGCGGGACTATTCTTAGGTTCGATGACGATGCTGAATATCCTTGGCATCAGCCGTTTTATCAAACTGTACTCGTTTGACTATACGCTGGCCGATGGGCAGGTACTGCCTATCACCTTCGCTTTGGCCGTCGGCGTGTTGCCTTATCCGATCACATTTCTGTGCACCGATTTCATCAGCGAATTCTACGGACGCCGCCGGGCGAATTGGGTGGTGATGGTGGGGCTGATGTTGAATGTCTGGGTGGTGTTTATTCTGTGGCTGGGCGGCGTTTTGCCGGGATATGAGAATTTTCTTGATGGTGCGCCTGTTGACCAAAATGGCAACACGCCGCCGTTTTTTGCAATTCGCACGATGGCTTTTGGTGCGGTGGGAGCCTCGATGATCGCGTACGCCGCGGCGCAGTTCTGCGACGTGTATTTATTTCACTTTTGGAAGAAATTGACCAACGGCAAACATCTGTGGCTGAGAAACAACGGATCCACGATCATCAGCCAATTGGTAGACACGACGGCCGTAATTTTGATCACGTATTGGTTTGTCGAAAATGGCTTACCGCTGAATCCCGAAGTCAGTGATTTGCTAGAACTGGCGATCTTCATCGCGACGGGGTACACCTTGAAGGTAATAATCGCACTCTTTGACACCATCCCGTTTTACTGGGGCGTGGCTTGGCTGAAAACGTACCTAGAATTCGATCCACACAACCATCAAGGGCGCGAAGACGCTTAGATTTTCCAGCAATCAATCAGCCTTATCGCCAAAGCGATTCGGATTGCGGTCTGACGACACTGCCGGGAGCATAGGTGCTGTCGCCGGTGACTAAATCTGCAGGCAGCGCTGTGGTCGCGGGCTCCGGTTTTGACAAAATGCTTGGCAAATTGAATTTCGGTTTTGCCTTCGCAACGCGTTCGGCGGGAGCGGCCGGCGTGTTCAAAGGAGCCGACGCTTCCAGCGGGCTACTGAAGAATTGATTTCTGGTCACACGCGGCGATTGGGTTGCCGGGAGATTGAACGCGGAAACGGCGGCAGGCGCAGAAATGGCAGGGGTATTTGCAACCGTCGTGGCAGGGGGCAGGGCAGGTGATGCCGGCACAAGCGGTGTGTTTTGCTGTGGCATCGCAATGGGTTGTTGCTGGATTGGATTTTGAAAGGTGATTTTAGGTTTGGGTGCAGCTTGGGCAGCGCGAGCTCTTTCGGCAAGCGCGACGCGCGAAGCTTCTGACACTTCCCGCGGCAATGGCAAGTCGATCTTCTTCGGTTTCGCAGTCGCCGTTAGCGTAGGAATCTCTGGCTGTTGTTTTGCTTTCACAAATTCGTTTTCGACCAAGTCATCGCTACTTTGAGGGAGCAGGCTACCGGTGGGCAGCTCCGAGGGATTGACCTTGTTTTCAGCATAGCCACCGTAGCTGGTGGTCGAGTACTTTCCTGGCCCTTCGATGTTGGTCGCTTGAATCAAACCGGGGATCTGATCCGCGGAGGCACGCAACACGTTCGTAGGTGCGGTGGGATCGGGGATGTTGACGGTGCCTCGTTGAGCGGCGTAAGAATTTGCGGGTTTCAGCTGAGCGGAGCCGCCGAAGCCTTTATGAAGTTTCGCTTCGGCCTGTGCGATTTTCGACTCCGTTTTTGGCGCGGTGCCGGCGATCTCGATTGCCGTCCGTGTGGGGATAGAGAATTCGTCAGAGCTTCCGGAACCGCGGGCCTTCAGTTTTTCTAACTGTGACTTCAGCTCCGCCACCGACGCGTCCTGTTTTGTCACGTCTGATGCGCTTACTTTGGCGGCAAACATTTTGGGGTCAAACGGCTCGCTGAGCTTGGGCGAAGACTTTCCGGTGGTCAATTTTCCGTACTGATCGTAGAGCCCACGATTTACTTTCGCGAGGTCCTCAAGATTGTTGGCGGAGAGATTGTTGGAGGAGCTGGGTGTGGAATCTGGTTTGTAATCGCCCCATAATCCTGGGTTGGGATTGGATTTGGCAACCGCATCACGATTCTGTGTCTTCTGTTTGGCAAGGGCTTCTTTAAATCGCTTTTGCGCCGGAGTGAGTTCAGGGCTGGTATCATTTTTGGCGACACTGAAATCAGATTGGGTATCGCCTTTTGTACGAAGTGATTCCGCCAATTTTTCGTCGGTAGAGGTCGAGTCGAATTTTCGTGATGGTGCCGGAGGTGGTTGCCGTTTCGAACTTGCGATGGCGGTGCTTGAAGAGGAGATCGCTTGTTGCGCTGGCGTTCGGACGGCATTTGCGATGTTACCGAAATTGGGTTTGGGCAGCTTTGCCAAAGAAGGCAGCCGGGGAATCGGAAGTCGGGCCCCGGGGAGTTTAGCTCCGGCGAACGGGTTAGCTGGAAAACGAAACGTCTGGCATCCCGTGAATCCTACGGTGGCCGTCATTAGCGCGGCCAAACCCAATCGCTTCCACGATCCGGTTGAAGGCACAATACGGCTGGTTGGAGAGCCAAGGTTTCGATTGGTGGCTGGTTTATTTGTGGTTGGTTTTGGTCGCATAGGATCACATCTTCAATGAGAGCCAGAGTGTTTTCGCAAGCGGCATCGTCTCCTGAACACACAACGTGCAGGCTCCGCGCAAGCCCATGCCAAGGCAAACCCGGTAGTCGTGTAATCGGATTATTCGTCAAGATTTATGACGTTAAATTGGGCAATGCGCGAATTGATGCCGAATTTTTCGATTGAATGGGCAAAAGTGCTGGCATGAATCAGCATCGCAGGATGGCTTTCGCCGAAGCGTTACATGCATCTATTAATGGACAGCCCTCGGTGAACTTCCACCGCTTTGAACATTAGAGGCCGATGCCCCTGAGAAAAACCAATCGAAAGAACAAGAACCGTATATCGACGGCAATGCACGCGAGTAAGTGCCTGAATTTCTATTCGCGTTTATTTGCGTCCATTCACGTTAGAAACCCATCAATCAAAGCTGCTCGTGCCCCGTCGATTGAGCAGTGTTGAGCGAGAAGTCTCCCAAAACGCGCACAAAAAAAAAACCTGAGCAGAACACTCAGGCTTTCAACGTTTGAAAAACTACGTTTGGTTTATCTTTGACTACTTGGCTGCTTCATAGCGTTTGGCAACTGCATCCCAGTCAACCACGCTGAAAAACGCAGCGATGTAATCTGGACGGCGGTTTTGGTAGTTCAAGTAATAAGCATGTTCCCAGACATCCAAGCCAACGATAGGCGTGCGGCCTTCCATCAGCGGATTGTCTTGGTTGGCTGTGCTTTCGACGACCAGCTTACCACCGTCAACGCTCAACCATGCCCAGCCACTGCCAAAGCGTGTCGCGGCCGCTTTGGAGAATTCTTCTTTGAACTTATGGTAGCTACCAAAGGTGCTGTCGATCGCTTCGCTGAGTGCTCCCGATGGAGCCCCACCGCCACTGGCGCTGAGAATCGACCAGAACAAAGAGTGGTTGGCATGTCCGCCACCGTTATTTTGAACGGCCGTCTTTTTGTCTGCAGGAACCGAACCCAAGTCAGCGATGACTTCTTCGATCGGTTTATCAGCCAGCGGCGTCCCTTCGAGGGCGGCGTTCACTTTCGTGACATAGCCATTGTGGTGCTTCGAGTGATGAATCTCCATCGTCTTGGCATCAATATGTGGTTCAAGGGCATCGTATGCGTACGGTAATTCGGGAAGGCTATAGGCCATAGTTGTCAGTACCTTTTTTTAAGGATGAATATGAAATCGACAATGCAAAGCGGCCTTTCGCGTCGTGAAGCCGCTGCATTTTTCTTTTACCGCAATT
>CAKZVF010000109.1 GCA_937921995.1 uncultured Pirellulaceae bacterium | reverse complement strand
TTGATGACGCCGGCTCCGGTGATGACGACGCGTCGTCGTTGGGGGGAAGTTATCATTTGAAAATCCGATTTTCTTTCAGCGGTTGAGCTATCCAACGTGAAGCAGTGATTTTTCGGCCGCCACCATGTGCTGGGGGACTTGGATGGGCGTTCCGTCCGGGTAGACGCCGACTTCGAACGTGCGCAGGAGTCTGATCATACGGCAGAACTGAGCCGGTTCAAACAGTTCAACACCGACGAAGCGTTCATCGTCTAAGGTCGCAAACATTAATTCAACTTCGGCTTGAAGTTCATCGCCGCGGTGCGAGGTCGCGGTGATACTGGTTCCTATGCCGTCGCGATTTTTGATCTTAGTGTGGTAGACCAAAGTATCGCCAGGGTAGGCTTCGAAGTGAAAGATACAATTATTCACCTTCGCCAGCACGACGCGATCTTTAAAATCGCTCATTTGTCCCAGCAGAATTCCGCCGGTCTGAGCAATGCCTTCGATGATCAAGCTCGATGGAAAGTGCGTCCGCCCGGGAGCATACTCGTCGACGACCTCTTCGGAGAGGCTGACGTTCTTGACCGCTGTTGCGTGTTCGCCTGCAACGAATTCGGTGTAACGATCAATCCAAAACCAACGCATATTACCGGCTCAATCTGAGATGAAAACTTGGGTGTAACAAAGGAGGCCCTGCAAGAAATAATTCTTGAGGACCTTATTGAATCCATTCGTTCGCTTGGGCCACGTTACTGCTTAGAAGCGACGTAGCTGCAAAGATCTTTGACGGTCAACATGTTGCCAAAATCAGCAACCAGCGGATTGCTTTCGAACTTTTCCAAGTCCGCAAACGGCATACGCTCTTTTAGCTTCGCCAAACCATCGGCGGTGACTTTTCCGTCTTCGATGTATTCTGCGTTGGTAAGAATGTCTTCTGGGAACAGTTCGGTGCGATCGAATGTGATTCCAAACGCCTGCTCAAGTTTGAAAACGATGTCCAAAAAGTCGATAGACTCAGCGCCAAGATCACCAACCAGTGTCGCTTCAGCGGTCACTTCGTCGTCGTCGACGCCAAGTGCGTCTACCAGTGCTTCTTGTACTTTTCCAAATACCTCTTCGTCGATTGGCATTGGTCGTGATCTCCTGAAATTTTTCTAAACGTGTAAATTTGATTTTCAATGGGACGCACTGTGCGATCCATTGTTACGAACTGACAGGGCCCAAGATCTCAATAGGAGTCTTCGGCATCAATTCGGCTTGTATGTCTTTGTCCATCTGGCTGCAAAGCTGACGGAATTTTACTCGGAATTGCCGGTTCATATAACCATCGACTGCAGGATCAACGCCCTCACGCTCACATAAATTGTAAGTGTCCAAGACAAGCCGGCCTTTTACCGAGGGATTCCCGTCGATGGTGCCATTGACCTGTAATGTCGTCAGCGAATCCTTCACGGATTTAATCTTGGCAGTGACTTTTAACGAATTACCCGGCTGAACAAAATCCCGAAACGTGAGGCTTTTGGTTTGCCGCAAAACGACCGTCGAGTGACGAAATTCGTCGCTGGCACGCAACAGCCACATACTGGTCTGAAACATCGATTCGACCATCAACACGCCCGGCATGATCGGAAAACGAGGGAAATGATCTTGAAGGTACTCTTCGGACAGCGATAGGCATTTGACTGCTTCGATGCTGTCATTTTTTTTCAAAGTCAGAATTCTGTCTAGCTGTGAAAATCGCATCAGGCAAAGCTGTTAGGTGAAAGATCGAATAAATGGGGACGTTGTTAAATTGGGGGCACGTCACCGAAAATTTAAACGGGTATCTTAATCAGATTTTGTCCGTTTGACGCCGGGGTGGGCTTGAATAACAGGCAATTTCTTCGAACAAACGACGCTTTTAGGTGTTCTGGGCAAATTTGAGCCGATTTGCCACCAAGTCGGCTTAAAAACCAACGGCAAATCGGGGTAGAATCACCTCTGGTTCACGACAGCGACTCTAAATCTGTTTCATTTTTCCAGAAATTACCCGTATGCGACGAGGCATTGCAGTTTCTCCCGGTGTAGCGATCGGCACTGCTTACGTGATCCACGAGATTTTCGTCAATCCCAACACACAGCGGTTGGAGGATTCCGAAGTCACGGCGGAGCTGGCCTCGTATGAAACAGCGCGTGACAAATCCGCGATTGAGCTGCGAGCCCTCGAACGCAAGGTCGAAGCCCAGGTCGGGCACGACGAAGCCAGCATTTTTACCGTCCACCAAGCGATTTTGCGAGACGGAGCGTTCACCAATAAAATCCGCAATTGGATCGTCGAAGAGCGGATGAACGCGTCGGCGGCGCTGCACCGATTGTTGGGGGAATACACCACGCTGTTTGCGAAAACGAATGACGACTATCTCAAAGAACGACTCAACGATGTCCGTGATGTGATTATTCGTCTAAGCAGTCACCTTTCGGATGTGCTTAAGCCCGATCAGGAAATGATCGAAGGCCCGCTGATCGTTGTCGCCGACGAACTTCTGCCATCCCAAGCGGTTGCTTTGGGCAACGTAGACGTGCATGGCATCGTGACGCAGGCCGGCAGCCAGACCAGTCACGCCGCCATCATCGCCCGTTCGCGCGGCATTCCGGCGGTCAGCGGCGTGAAAAATGTGCTGCGAAAAGTAAAAACGGGCGACCAGTTGGTCGTCGACGGCCGTCACGGGGTGATCGAGATCAATCCCAACGTCGAATCGTTGGCGGCGTTTAGAAAACTGGAACGCGAATTCGTCGATCTCAAGGATCAGCTTGCCTCTAACCGTTTGTTGCCGGCGGAGACTAAGGACAAAGTTCCTCTGCATCTGGAAGCCAATATCAACGGAATCCCCGACGCCAAAGGAGCCGATGGTATGGGGGCCTGTGGAGTCGGGCTATACCGGACGGAGTATCTTTATCTGACGCATCAAGACGTTCCCGACGAAGAGGAACAGTTTGAAATCTACCGCGACATCATTGCGGCCAGTCCCAATCATTCGGTAACGATTCGCACGCTGGATATTGGTGGTGATAAAACAGTTGCGTATCTCGGGCATGATCATAAAGAAGCCAACCCATTCATGGGGTGGCGGAGTATTCGTTTGTCGTTCGAGCACCCTGAGTTTTTCAACACACAGATCCGCGGCATCATTCGCGCCGCCAGCGAATTCCCCGCGGGCGACGTGCGCATTATGTTCCCCATGGTGACAACGGTCGAAGAACTTCGGAAGCTCCGCGCTATTTTGCGGAAGGCTTACCGGACGCTCGAAGGACGCGGCCTTACCGTGCAGAACATTCCTGTCGGTATGATGGTGGAAGTCCCCGCGGCCGCGGTGATGATCGATACGATGGTGGAATTGGTCGATTTCGTTTCGGTGGGATCAAACGATCTGGTGCAGTATTTAATGGCTGCCGATCGGGACAATCCCAAAGTCAGTCATCTCTGCCAACCACTTTCGCCAGCGGTACTGATCGTGCTGAAACGCGTCATTGATGTTTGTAATCGGCGCAAGGTTCCCATCACTGTTTGTGGGGAAATGGCGGGCAAGCCCAAAGCGTTTCTCTTGCTGCTGGGGATGGGGCTGAGGAAGTTCAGCATGAGTCCCGCATTCGTGCCGTCGATCAAACAGTTGGCGGCACAGATCACCGTTACCGAAGCGGAACAAATTCTCGAAGCCGTGTTGAAGTTTAAAACGACGGCCCAGGTGAGCAAATACATGGCGCGACAGATCGAGCTTGTCGCACCCAAGCTTTCGATTTTGGATTCCGATTAGCGCTTAAGGTAACTTGACTCTCGGAGTCGTAAGCCATTGGTAATACTACGCCGCTTGTTCGATCAATTTTTGCGCCCGATGTGCTGCGAACCAATCCCAGAACAGCTGGACGCCCTGAGCAACCGAAACCTTCGGATCAAAGCCAAGCAACGCACGTGCTTTTTCGTTGCAAGCGAATGTTGCCAACATCTCCATCGACGGGGCGTCGATATCGTTGAGGTTGGCACGGCCTCGGGCTGCTTTCTGTAGCAAGCCAATGAAACTGTCCAGGGAAACAGGTTCCCCGCGTCCTAAATTGATGATCTCGAACCCTAACTGCGTATCGACCGCCGCCACGATACCGCCGGCAATGTCGTCCACGTAAGTCCAGTCGCGCTGAAAGTTGCCACGGAACCTTGGCACCGATTGCCCCGTCGCGATGCTGCTTGCCAGCAGATAAGGCATCATGTCAGGCCGACCGGCGGGGCCATAAACGGTGAACAGCCGCAGCGCCGTAAAGTTCATGCCATAGTTTCGATAGTACGTCGATCCAATTTGCTCGACGGCGCGTTTGCTGGCGGCGTAAGGGTGCAGCGGAAGACCGCAGGCGTCATCTTCGTCGAACGGGATACGTTTGGTGTGGCCGTAAACCGATGAGGTTGACGCAAAAACAAAATTGTCGACGCCGTGTAGGCGTGCGAGCTCAATCAGATTCTGCGACGCCGTTAGGTTGACCTGCATATACACGCCCGGGTGCAGAACCGACGCACGCACACCGGCCATCGCGGCCAAGTGAATGACGGTATCAAAACGTTGCGCGATCATCAGTTGACTGATTTTATCGTAGTCGCGGAGGTCCATCGCCAGCATCTGGCCGTTCTCATGGCGGTCGAACTGGATGCAGTTTTCAAACTTCCACTGAGGGCTGTAGTAGTTGTTGAAGTTGTCGATGCCGATGACGGTGTCGCCGCGCTCGAGCAAGCGTTTGGCAACATGATGCCCGATAAACCCGGCAGCTCCTGTGAGGAGGATTTTCATTGATTCTTTTATACCGGAGAGGTGCCGCGGAAGGGTTGTTGATGGCCAGCGTTAGGCTGTTCGACAGGGATGGGCTTTGCCAGGCGTGTGCGTAATCGTTGGTCGAGCAAGGTCATCGCCATTTTAGCAGAGACGATGCCAACGAGAGCGCCTGCGATCACGTCTGATGGGAAATGATTCTGGCTGATGATGCGCTGCATGGCGACCAAGGCTGCCAACAGCAAGAATACCGTTTTGCCTCGTTTGTACAACAAGGATAAGGCGACCGCCAGCGCGAAGGCGGTTGCGGTATGACCCGATGGAAACGACTGGAGAAAATTGTGAAACACGGCTTCGCTGAACGTGACGCCGTCAGCGATGGCTGATTGATCGACAAAGGGCCGCGGCCGATGGACGAGGATCTTAATCACGGTGGTGATCGCTCCGGCCAAAAGAGTCGAACCAAGCACCAATGGAATCGCGATCTTGTTCTGTCTGTCCAAAGCCCAGATCAATAACACCGCGACGAAGCATCCCGTGCCGTGTCCGAAGAAACCGATGCCTTGAAAAAATGCACGAAGGTCCCCTGGGATTTTGTTTTCAATTGCAAGCGCACCGCAATAATGATCGACAGTGAACATCGCGATGAATATCGACAAAACGGCGCATGCGATGGCGCAAGAATATTGCTTGGAGAACAGTCTGTTTTTATCCGGTGGTACCAAAATAGGGCTGCTGATTTGGCGTGTTAATTTCGAGAGATTTTGCCGTTCTCTTTTAGTGGCTTCCGCGGCCCGAACCAATCCCAATTTGCAGCTGTAGCCGCTGGGCCGCTCGTAAGGATTGCCGTTAGCTCAATTGCTTTTGTGCAGGGTAAGTTGCTAGCGTTAAAAATGCGACCGTCCATTTAGGAACGGTCGCTTGGGAGATAAAAGTTGGCTCTGTTTCAACTAGAGTTTTTGCGCGGCGTATTTGCTGCCATTTCCGGCTGCTTCGATGGCGGCTTTGATTTTCTCCGCATCAAGGGCTTTGCCCTCAATTTTTACCAGACCGCTTTCAGGAATTTCGACATCTACACCCGGTAGATTTTTGGCAAAGGCTTCTTTGCGACTTTACGGTTTCCAGTGTAAGCGATCGTCATGTGCGATTGCCAGTAATTTGATTCCAACTTTGAAAAGAATATGACAATAGGTTTGGTTGAACTGCTGTCGATTCAGTAAACGAATTGAGCTTAGCTCCGTAGGATGGACACTCTTGCCCGTCCGAGATCGGCCATGCTAAAACAAAATCAACTCACAATGACACTCATATAAAAGGGGAACTTGGACAATAGTTTAACGACGAGCCGGAAGGCGACCGTGTTTGGCGGGGCGAAACGCTGACGCCTTCCGGCTAGTCGTTAAACTGACCAAGGTTGGTGCCTTTTGAAAAAATAATTTTGAACTTACTGAATCTAAAGTGAGTTCCATTGCGCTAGCGCCTCGCCGCTAACAAACCGTGTTTTTAGATACCGAAGTAAGGTCGGCTTAGCTGCCGGCCAGTGCCACCACGACGATCAAATTTCACCTTAACCATTCAGCGATTTGCGTTAATCGCAGGGCGTTGCTGATCAGATTTGAGCTGCCCACAGGCGGCCATGATATCCTGCCCACGCGTCGCACGAATGGGCGATGGATAGCCGTTGGCGCGGAGGTGATCTGCGAAGCCTTGGAGTCTTTCTGGCGTCGAGCACTGATACCGCGCACCGGGCCACGGGTTGAAGGGGATCAGATTGATCTTCGAAGG
>CAKZVF010000108.1 GCA_937921995.1 uncultured Pirellulaceae bacterium | reverse complement strand
GCGTGGACCAGATTCATTTGTCGGCTGCTGCTGAAGTCGCCTCGGATGGTACCCGGGGCCGCGCTGAGCCCATTGGTCGCACCCAGCATGTCGCGAATCACGCGGATCACGTCCAGCCCCTGAGCCACGATCGCGACGACCGGTGCACCGGTGATGAACTCCTCCAAACCCGGGTAAAAAGGTTTTTCTACGTGCTCTGCGTAGTGCTGCTTGGCCAAGTCGGGCGTGACTTGCATGAGCTTCATGGCCACAATTTCGATGGCTTTGTCTTCGAAACGGGTAATAATTTTGCCCATCAAACGGCGTTGGACGCAATCGGGCTTCAAGAGTACAAGGGACCTTTCCATTGAAGGAAATCCTTATTGGTTAGAGGGGTGTTGGTGACAGAAAATCAAGTGTCAATCGGATTCTAACAAAGGATTCCCCCTTCCGAAATTGGGGGCTTTAAGTGAAAATACTGCGATTTTGCCGGGTAGCAAGAATACACTGTTTGCTTTGAGTTCATATAAATTACTCTGACCTGTTGGACTGGCGTTGTTATGAACATACGTTTTCAGTATTAAAGTAGCCCAAAACCGACCCGCTTTCGCGAAAACGCCGGCCCTGCCGACCTTTGTTGGCATGGCTGATACCATTGGGTCCCCCCTTTTTTAAATAGACGAAATAGACGAGACAAGCATGAGTAGTTCGACGGTATTTCCGCCAACGTCCAAGCCTTCAGAATCCGTTTCGGGTGTTACCGTGCGGTTGTGCGGTGACTCCGGCGACGGCATGCAGTTGCTGGGAACCCAATTGACCAACACGTCAGCCCTTTCAGGCAACGATGTGGCGACCTTCCCCGACTTCCCTGCTGAGATTCGTGCGCCGCGCGGAACACGCGCGGGAGTCAGTGGTTTCCAAGTCCAGTTTTCAGCCGAAGAAATTTTCACTCCCGGCGATGGCGTTGATGCGCTGGTTTGCATGAACCCGGCGGCGTTGATCACCAATCTGGCGGACCTCAAGAAAACCGGAATCCTGATCGTCAACTCAGATGGTTTCGAAGCCAAAGATTTAAAATTGGCAAAACTGGAAACCAATCCGCTAACCGACGGCATGTTGGAACATTATCGCACGATCGAAGTCCCGATGACGTCGATGACCCGTACCGCGGTTGAACCGACCGGTTTGTCGACAAAATTTGCGGATCGTTGTAAGAACTTTTTCGCCATGGGGTTGGTGTTTTGGTTGTACGGCCGAGACGTTGAACCGACGTTGCGATTCATTGAGAACAAATTCGCAAAGAAGCCCGACGTTGCCGAAGCCAACCGATTGGCGCTCAAGGCCGGTTGGAACTATGGCGAAACCACCGAACATTTTGCGTCGACGTTTTCTGTGCCGGCGGCCGAACTTGAGCCAGGGACTTACCGCAACGTCATGGGCAACCAAGCACTTGCGTGGGGATTGATCGCGGCTGCGAAGCTGAGCGATAAAGAATTGTTCTTAGGCTCCTATCCGATTACCCCGGCCAGTGACATCCTGCACGAATTAAGCAAACACAAAAATTTCGGCGTGCGAACTTTCCAAGCCGAAGACGAAATCGCAGCCGTTTGTTCCGCCGTTGGTGCGGCCTTTGGTGGCAGTATGGCCATCACAACCAGCAGCGGCCCGGGGATCGCGCTCAAGGGCGAAGGCATCGGGTTAGGCCTGATTTTGGAACTGCCGTTTATCGTGATCGACGTGCAACGCGGGGGGCCCAGCACCGGACTGCCAACCAAGACCGAACAGTCAGATTTGTTGATGGTCATGCACGGTCGCAATGGTGAATCCCCGTTGCCGGTGATCGCAGCTCAAAGCCCTGGCGATTGCTTTGACACGGCGATTGAAGCGTGGAGGATTGCGACCAAGTACATGACGCCGGTTATCATTTTGTCCGACGGTTACATCGCTAACGGTGCCGAACCGTGGCGCGTGCCCGAGGTGAGCAGTTTAGAGAAGATCGAAGTGACGCACCCGGTCGCATCAGCGGATCCAGACGAAGAATTTTTGCCATACAGTCGCAATGAGAATCTCGCACGCCCTTGGGCGGTGCCGGGAACTCCGGGGCTGATGCATCGCGTCGGTGGTTTGGAAAAGCAAGACGGAACGGGCAATGTTAGCTACGATCCTGACAACCACCAGTACATGGTGGAGACTCGTGCCAAGAAGGTCGAGATGGTCGCCGAGTCGATCGCTCCGGTGGAGGTCTTTGGTAAATCCAAAGGCACCTTGGTGCTCAGCTGGGGCGGTACATACGGTTCGTGCCGCACGGCGGTCAAGGAATCCATTGACGCGGGATTGGATGTTGGGCACGTTCATCTTCGTTGGATCAGCCCTTTCCCCAAAAACCTTGAATCGGTCATGAGCGATTATGATCGCGTCCTGATCCCTGAGCTCAACACGGGTCAACTACGTTTGCTGATTAAGAGCAAATACTTGGTCGACGCCCTTGGGTTTAACAAGGTCAAAGGCAAACCGTTTAAGGTTTCTGAACTGGTCGCTGAGATCAAACGCGTGGCTGGCTAAGCCTCGCATCGATGATCTTTGCGATACCAACATCGACATGACGCCGCCGGTGGGAACCGGCTCTACTTTCTTTCAATTATTAAATTTCCTTAGTACGAATTGCTTGCTATGAGCACTGATTTACCAGTATTAACTGACAAAGATTTTGCATCCGATCAAGACATCCGTTGGTGTCCTGGTTGTGGTGACTATTCGATTCTCGCTCAGATGAAAAAGGTGCTTGCCTCTTTGGGTAAGTCTCAAGAAGAGACCGTTTTTATCTCGGGTATCGGTTGCTCAAGCCGTTTTCCGTACTACATGAACACTTATGGAATGCACTCGATCCACGGTCGTGCTCCGGCGTTTGCCACGGGTTTGAAATCGACCCGTCCGGAGCTTGATATTTGGGTCATCACCGGCGATGGCGATGCGCTGAGTATTGGCGGCAATCACTTTATGCACATGATTCGTCGCAACGTGGATCTCAACGTCATCCTGTTCAACAATCGAATCTACGGACTGACCAAAGGCCAGTACTCGCCAACGTCCAACGTCGGCACTGTGACCAAAAGTACGCCCATCGGCTCGATCGACCAACCGATCAATCCTCTTTCGCTGGCTTTGGCGGCCGAAGCGACCTTTGTCGCGCGTTCGGTTGACTCCAACATCAAACACCTGCGGGCGATGATGCAACGCGCGTCCGAGCATCGTGGTACGTCGTTCCTTGAGGTCTATCAAAACTGCAACGTCTTCAATGACGGGATTTGGGACTACGCGAAAGCCAAAGCGACCAAGGACGATACGACGGTCGAACTTGAGCACAACAAGCCATTGATTTTCTCCCGTGGCGAAAAAGGCATTCGGCTCAATGGGTTCACGCCCGAAGTCGTCGATCTCTCCAGCGGCAAGGTGGCTCAGGATGATCTCTTGTTCCACGACGAAAGTGCCGATAGTTCACAGTTGGCGTTTCTGTTGAGCCGTATGCGGCATCCAGAGTTTCCTGAACCGATCGGTGTCTTCCGCGCTGTTGAGCGGCCGACCTATGACACCATGATCAACAATCAGGTTCAGCAATCGGTTGAGAAGGCTGGCGCTGGCGAACTGGAGAAGTTGTTCGGTGGCGGCGATACTTGGACGGTAGAATAGATCGCGTTTCACCCAGTGAAATACGACACGACACCCATCTCGAAGAAGCTGTTGATCGTTGCGGAGTTTGATTCGCTCAACGGCGGCGAGCAATCCATGCTGGCGGTGCTTCCGCTGTTGATTGAATCTGGGTGGCGAATCAAAATTGCGTTTCCCAACCTCCCCGCGACCGGAGATCACAAGACGCTCTCTGATCGAATTCGCAAATTGGATGTGCGCGGCATCACGCTGACGACGCATCACGCCGACCGGACGCGCAAGTCGCAGTCAGAATATCGCGCAGATTTCGCCGACGTTCTCGACAGCCATCAACCCGACCTGGTTCTGTGCAACAGTCTTTCGATCAGTCGGCTTTGCGGACCGGTGACACGTGAACGCGGTATTGGCTCAGTTGGCTATCTGAGAGACATCATCAAGCTAAGCAACAAAGCAATCGAAGACGTCAATCAATTGGATCGAATTGTGGCCGTTTCTCAGGCGACCAAGGACCACCACGCCAGCCAAGGCATGGACGAATCAAAGATCACGGTGATTCACAACGGCGTCGATCTGGAGTTGTTTCGGCCCCGGGATGAATTGGCGGCTGATCGGTCCAACATCAAATCAGAGCTTGGCATCCCCGCCACCTCCTTTGCCCTACTGTTCGTTGGGCAGATTGGCATGAGAAAAGGCGTCGATGTATTGCTGGACGTTTTTGAAAAGGTGGTGACTCAACTACCGGACTGCCATCTTTTGATTGTCGGCACGCGGCATTCAACCAAACAAGAAGCGATCGAGTACGAAGCGGATTTAGTCCGGCGAAGTCAATCAGGAGGCTGCCGCGGGAAGGTCCACTGGCTGCATCGGCGGGATGACATGCCGGAGATTTACGGGCAGGTTGATCTGCTGTTGCATCCTGCCCGGCAGGAGCCACTTGGCCGCGTGATCCTGGAATCCGTTTCCAGTGGTTTACCCGTGCTGACGACGTTGGTGGGGGGCAGCCCTGAGATTTTAGGTTGCCACGAATCATTCGATTTACTTTGCCCGGTCGATGATGCTCGGGCGATGGCTGAACGAGCGATTACGTTGCTCAAAGACTCTGGTTTACGTCGATCGATTGCGGTGGAGTTGAGAGAAATGGCCGAGCGTCGGTTCAACCGAAGACGATGTCATCGTGAATTGAATTTTTTGCTTGAGAACATGTTGGCAAGGAGATAGCTGCTAACAATTGGGTTGTAAACAGCTAAGATACCGCAAACTGTAGTTCAACGATTTTTTGGGTTTAATAATGTCGGTAATCAAACGAATTGTAGTCGCTGGTGGCGCTGGGTTCCTTGGATCCCATCTCTGCGAACGGTTGGTTGACCAAGGGCACGATGTGATCTGTCTGGATAACTTTTACACCAGCCAGAAATTCAATGTCGCTCATCTGCTGAACAAACCCAATTTCGAGCTGATCCGGCACGACATCGTTGACCCGATTTTGCTGGAGGTCGACGAGATTTATAATTTGGCTTGTCCGGCGTCTCCGGGCCACTACCAATACAACCCGATCAAGACGATGAAGATTTCGATTTTGGGTTCGATCAACATGTTGGGGATGGCCAAACGTTGCAACGCGAAGATTTTTCAAGCTTCCACCAGCGAAGTTTACGGAGACCCTGAGGTTCATCCGCAAGTCGAAAGCTACAAAGGGTCGGTCAATCCTATTGGTATCCGCGCTTGTTACGACGAAGGCAAACGCGCCGCTGAGACGCTGTTCTTCGACTACCACCGATACAATAAAACGAACATTCGCGTTTGCCGGATCTTTAATACGTACGGCCCGAGGATGCATCCTTTTGATGGTCGCGTGGTGAGTAATTTTATTCGCCAAGCGCTCGCGGGAGAGGACATTACGATCTTCGGTGATGGTTCGCAGACGCGTTCGTTTTGCTACCGCGATGATTTGGTGGAAGGGTTCTTGCGATTGATGAGTGCCCCAGATGATGTCACAGGGCCAATGAACATGGGCAACCCCGACGAGTACACCATCAAGGAGCTTGCCGAGATTACCATCGAGTTGGTCGGCAGTAAATCGAAGCTGACGTATCAGCCACTGCCTCAAGACGATCCAACGCGTCGGCAACCGGATATTACCTTGGCCCGGAAGCATCTGGACTGGGAGCCTAAGGTCGCACTGCG
>CAKZVF010000107.1 GCA_937921995.1 uncultured Pirellulaceae bacterium | reverse complement strand
TGCGATGCGTTCACGAATCAGGAGGGATCCGATGCGACGTTTAGTGCTGTCATTCGCAGTTGCGGTTACATCGCTCATGCCGTCTGTGGGCATGGCAGATGACTCGCAAATTGCGGAGTACGTTAAAAGCCAATTGCAAGAACAACAACAATTGGGAAATCTTAAAGGTTTCAACGTCGACATGCGTGTCGACCGAGGGACGGTTTGGTTCGAGGGCTTTGTCTCCAACCGCGACCAACAAATGACGATCCTGAAAACGGCTCAGAAGGCCGGGCATCTTGGCGTGGTCCAAGTCGTCAACGACATTGAAGTACGTGGTGCCAAGCCTGCTTCACCGTACCGTGCGGCTGGTTATCAAAAGCAGCAGGATGAACCTTTGCGTATGCCGGTCAACCCTTACGCGGCTCAAGGTTACCAGCGTTCGCCTCAGGGTGAAGCTGCACCCGTGGCTTATACTCGGCCTGCGGCTCAGGACATGGGGTACAGCGAGTATGCGGCTCCGGTCGAATCGTATGGTGGCGGAATGAGCTACGGCGGCGAAGTGAGCTACGGTGGTGAGAGCTACGGCACACCAATGCCGTTCGCAAGCTGTGGCGATTCGGGTCCTGCTTACGGCGAAAGCTACGCCGCTTCTTCACCAGCCCCAATGGCTTACGGTGGCGGTGGCGGAGGAATCGGCGGTCCAGGTGCAGGAGCCGGTCCATCAGGTCCTGCCGACCTACCTGGGTACGCTTGGCCCAGTTACGCTGCGGCTCCGAACTACGGAGCGTTGAGCTACCCTCGCCAACATTCAGCTTCGGCTTGGCCATACATCGGTCCCTTCTATCCTTACCCACAAGTCCCATTGGGATGGCGTAAGGTGACGTTGGAGTGGGACGACGGTTGGTGGCAGCTGGACTTCAACGACAAGTAATCGTTGAAATCGTTGAAGCGGTTGTGAGAGAAAAGAAATTTGAAAGGCCCCGTCGAACTTTGGCGGGGCCTTTTTTTGATGGGGAGGTGATTGGGAGACTGGTTAAAGAGATTTCCAGCTTCCAGCTTCGTTTTTCCAATTTCCAATTTCCAAATTCAAAATTCAAAATTCAAAATTCAAAATTCAAAATTCAAAATTCAAAATTCAAAATTCAAAATTCGGATTTCGGATTTCGGATTTCGGCGATGCGGCGATGCGGCGATGCGGCGATGCGGCGATTTTGATTTAGGCAAGCAAGATTTCGAAATTTGAAATTGTAAATGCGAATTTACCTGTCTCGCATCATCCATCGCCTGCATCCTACTGCGAACCCTCGCTCGCCTGCAAATCCTTCACCGCATTCTTCGACAAAGCGTCCTTAGGAACGATTCTCAAAACTTCCTCAAACTCGGCTCTGGCCAGCTTCCGTTGACCGGCACTTCTGAGCACGCACCCAAGCGCATATCTCAGCTCTTCCTCACAGCCGATCTCGCACGCCAGTCCCTCACGCAACGTCTTCTCTGCCTCGGCGAAGTTGCCTTGCTGAAACTGCAGCGTCCCCAGAAACAAACGGCCCGTCGCGTCATTGGGATCACACTCAATCTGCCGTTTGTAAAATTCAATCGCCTGGCCAAATTCCCCCCGGTCGCGGTATAAGTTTCCAATCTCTCCATAGATTACGTCGGGGCTCTCACCGCCCAGCTTTTCAATCGCCGCTTCGAACGTGGATATCGCATCGTCGTACCGCGCGAGCTTCGCCAGTGCGTGGCCTTTGTCCAACATCGCCTTGATCGAATCGGGTTGAAGCTCAAGGTACTCATCTGCCAGCTTCACGGTGGTGGCGTACCATTGGTTGTCCGATGCGGTAATCAATTGCTGCTGGAGCTTTTTAATCGCGTCTTTGGCCATAAAATGTACAGTTTTTTAAAGAAGTCGTAAGTCGTTTAAGAAGTCGTAAGTCGCATGGGAGCAAGTCTCCCTAGAGGGTATCATGGTAATAGCAGAGTCGCTGCGTGGGGATGAGTGATGAAATATTGAGACTCATCTTTTGAAGTTTAAACCGTTTAAGTTCAATTCGCCTCTTTAACTTTCACATGCCGCCGAATTTTAACATTTTGCAATTCGTGATTTTAACCACGTGCGTCGGTGCGGTCGCGCTGCTGTGTGTGCTGACGCAACCTGCGGCTGTGTGTTTTGCGGTTCAAGATTCTGCCGCGCAAACGGAGGCCAACACCTCCATCGAACGGCCCGAGATCGAACGACGCCAACAGAGGCTGCTCAACGACTACCAGCTGTTGGAAGAAAAACTCTTCACGCTCTACCAGTACGAAAAGGATAAAAATCCTGCACGTTCGAAGTTGCTGGAACGGGCCTTCCAAAAATCACAGCAGGCTTCGACGATTGAACGATTGCAGCAAGCCACGGGTTTGCTCGGCGAGGCGAAGTTAAAACAGGCCGAAGCCGAACAGGCGCAAACGCTCACAGATTTCAACAACCTCTTGGCGTTATTGCAAAGCGAAGACCGTGGCAAACGCATTCGCGATGAACTTGAGCGGTACCAAGAGTATCTAAAAGAAGTTGAAAGGTTGCTGCGGATCCAAAAAGGACTGCGCGGTCAAACCGAAGGTGGTGGAGACGAACAGAAGATCGCTCAGTCCGAAGCTCAAGCCGCCGATCGTGCAAAGAAGTTGGCTGATGAGATTCAACAGAACGAAGAACAGCCCGATCCCGAATTCATTGACGACAGCGCAGCGGAGGATGCTGACAAAGAAGACGAAAATAATGCTGGTGATGAATCCGAAAGTGGTGATGAATCCGAAGGTGAACCTGCGAACGGCAGCACAAGCGATGGTGAATCTAAATCCTCCCAATCTAAGGGTGAGCAAACCGATCAACAGGAGTCGAGCGATGACAGCCAGTCGAGCGATTCTGAATCCGAGCAATCTTCCGATTCCCAACCTGCCGATTCCCAACCTGCCGATGGCCAACCGCAGCCACCTTCTAACGCTCCCGAATCTCCAGCCCAAGAAAGCCAAAGGGCCCAACCAAACCAAGAGGACGCTCAAGAGCAGGCGAATCCGATTCGCAAACGAATCGCCAATGCCGAAGATCTAATGCGGAAGGCGCAGCAGGCGCTTCAACAAGCCAAACGCGACGACGCGGCCGATAAGATGCGGGAAGCGGAAAAGGAAATCGCTCAGGCGAAGAAGCAGCTGGAAGAAATTCTGCGGCAGTTGCGCGAGGAAGAAGTCGAACGCACCTTGGCGATGCTCGAGGGGCGATTTCGCAAAATGCTTCAGCGTCAAATGGAAGTCCGCGATTCGACAGAAAAGTTGAACAAAACGCCTGCCGATCAACGAGCCACCGATTTTGAGATCCAAACGGGGAAATTGTCCACCGAACAAAACTCGATCGCCACCGACGCTTCTCGCGCGCTGCTGTTGCTGCGTGAGGATGGTTCCTCGGTGGCATTTCCGGCGACGGTCGAGGAGATGCATTTGGATATGCTGCAGATCGCCGCCCGATTGTCGGCCGCGAAAGTTGGTGATTTTACCGTGGAACTCGAGAATGACGTTATCGGCACGCTAAACTATCTAGTGGACGCCCTGGCCCAGGCTCAGAAGGACAACGAACAGAAAAAGTCAAATGGACCGCCCCCCGGCGGCGGGGCTCCCCCAAGTCCCGGTGAAGATGCCCTTGTCGGAAAAATTGCAGAATTAAAAATGTTACGTGGGCTCCAGGAAAGGATCCACAAACGCCACCAGCGATATGCCGAAACACTCAATCGCAAAGACGACCCCGCAGCCACGGCAGACAGCCCGGATTTGATCGCGGGGTTGAAGCGGCTGGCAGAGAAGCAATTGAAGCTGACGCGTATCGCCCAAGACATTGTGAACGAACGAAATGAATAGAGGTGTCCAAATTTTGAATCCTTTTAGAAAAACATTTCGTAGCCATCGAATTGCTGGACCGGTGCGGTCTGGCATCGTTGTTGTTTTACTGGTTCTTGCCAGTATTGGGTTCAGTTTTTCCCAAAATGCTTTGGGAGACGACGACAATGTCGAATTGCGCAAACCGGCGTCTTGGAATTCACCGGAGATTGAGGGCGTCGTTGAAGGCTTTGGAAGTTGGCTGACGTTGAAGTCTAACAGCCAGTCAGATCGCAAAAGGACCGCCAGCTTCCTCAAGGAGAATCTTCAGAAGCTAACGCTGTCTCAGCGATTGGATGTGATCATCAATGGGATTTCGATGGTGCGTCCGGACGTGAAGCGGTTCGTTGAGGAACTCCGCGCTCGTGAGCTGGATTCCGCTGGCGTCAAGATTGGAGGCTTTCAATACGATGTCGATTCGGTGATAGAGAACGAATTTGTGGGCAATCACGTGCGTTTGTTTTACGGCCGATGGTTGGCTCAAAATCATTTCTACGATGAATCACTCCAGCAACTATCCCAAGTGCCGGTCGCATCTGTTTTAGATCCGGCAACGTTGCTTTACTATCGCGGGTTGATGCAGCATCAGTTGTTGCTGAAGGATGAATGTCTGACGACGGTGAAGAAGTTGCTTGAGAACGAGAACGAGATTCCTCGTCGTTACGCCGTCATTGGCAAACTGATGGTCGCGGATATCGAACCGTTGGAGGTGGATTCATTAGACGAGATTTCAAGGCTGATGGGCGACGTAGGCCGACGCACGGGGCTTAACCGAACCGGATCGCGTGTGATCGAAGAAGAACGCAAGGTGATCGAAAAACTTGATAAACTGATTGAGAATCTTGAACAACAACAGCAGCAGTCTCAATCGAAATCGCGTGGTGGCGGGCAAGCACCGACGGGCCCGATTCAGGCTTCGCAGGTCGCCGGTGGCGGTGCCAGTGGAGAAGTGGACAACAAACGTCAGACCGATGGCGGCGACTGGGGCGATCTCCCGCCGGCTCAACGCGCCGCGGCGATGGCAGAGATGTCCAAGGACATGCCTCCACACTATCGCGCTGTGATCGAGGAATATTTCCGCCGTTTGGCGGAGAAATAATCGCTCCGTCACGTTCGGCCGTTTCCTGCCGGCCGTTGATCGGGGAAAGGTTGGCGATGGCCGGTGGGCACCGGGCCTGCCAAGCGGCGTGCGCGATCTGGACGCAATACATTTTGATATAGAAAGAAACACGATGACCAATTCGCACGGGAATGATTCTTCTGTCAGACGGAGTGAGGCAAGTGAAGCTCAACCGTCACGGCGCGAATTTCTTGCAAGGAAGCTTAAAACGGGAGCCGCGCTCGCCACGTTCGCGGTCGCTGCGCCCAGCTACGGCCAGGATGGTAACGAACCACAGGAGAAAAGCAGCAGCGCACCGTCGGCATCATCATCGGCAAAACTTCGAATTGGATTGGTGGGCTGCGGCGGCCGAGGCATGGGAGCGATCGGGAATTCGCTGACCATCAACGACAACGTAGAAGTCGTTGCTTTAGCCGACTTAGATGCCAACGCTTGCCAGCGGGCGCGAGAAGGTTTGGTGGAACAGTTCGCCCAACGCGGATCGGTTGCCGACGACAAAATTCATTCGGGCTTGGATGCTTACAAACGCATCTTGGAAGATCCTGATGTCGACATCGTCTACCTTACCACGTCACCCGGATTTCGACCTCGCCACATTGCCGAAGCCGTCGACGCGGGCAAACACGTTTTTGCTGAGAAGCCAACCTGCGTGGATCCGGCCGGCTACCATATTTGCGTCGCGGCGCATGACAGAGCCGTCGCCAACGGGACGGCGATCGTTACAGGAACGCAATATCGGCGGCAAGTGAACTACATCGAAGCGGTAGACAAGATCCGAGAAGGAGCGATCGGCGACATCATCAGCATGACTTCGCGCTATTGCTCATCCAACATTTGGTATCGCGGGCGCGACGAAGGCATGTCGGAGTTGGACTATCAGTTGAAAAACTGGATGCACTTCATCTGGCTTTCAGGCGATCAAATCGTGGAACAATCCGTTCACAATATTGATTTGATGAACTGGGTGATGGGCGGTCCGCCAGAAACGGCGTTTGGTTCCGGCGGTCGTTTTCATCGCCCAGAGGACAGCCAAATGTGGGACGCTATGTCGGTGGACTATACCTACCCGGGTGACCGCGTCGTTTCGTTTAAGAACCGTACTTGGCCCAACTGTAAAACTGATAATCACAATGTGGTCTATGGCACTCAAGGGTCCATGCACATCGGAGCGGGCAATCGCGGGTCGTCGATGTTTGATTCCAAGGGCGTCGAGGTATGGAACTGCGATGGGAAGATCTCGGACGCCTATAAACAGGAGCATAAAGATCTGGTCGATTCAATTGTTGCCGGAAAACCCATCGTGGAACTAAAACAGACCGCCGAAAGTTCGCTGACCGCGGTGATGGGACGCATGTCGGCCTACGCGGGACAAAAGATTGATTGGAATTTTGTCAGCAAGGAATCAACGTTGAACCTGTTCCCAGAAGACCTTAACGAGGCAACCATATTGAAGAACGACGGATTTGCCGTCCCCGGAGAATCACCGCTGGTATAGGTAAACTATGACGTGTTTCTACAACAGCGAATCTATGACGGCTTTGATTTATCAGACGACGTTGTGAATGATTTCAATCCGGGGGAAGACACGCAAAGCGAATCTCTGCTAATATTTTGGAGGGCGTCGAAGTGGCGTCCTCTTAAATCTATTAGCATTGGCCAGATATTATGCGTGAGATTCATTCGATTCAGGAGTTGACGGCTTATTTGAAGTCGGAAGCTTCCCTGAAGGATACTGTGGTGCAGAGCGTTGACGTCACGTCCGTCGCGGATTTGGTGTTGGACGCCACCATTCAAAACACGCTGTTTCTAGGTTGTGTGCTTCCTGATGCCGTATTGGCGTCCGTAGTCAAACGTGGTGCCAGCGTTTTTCCTACGCTCGAGGGGCTTCCGTTTAACCCCTATCAGCCGGCGCTGTATTCTGCGGATACTCTGTTCGATGGTTTTGTCGCTGATGATCCCTGTAGCTATTGCCGAACCACCGACGCGCGCGTGTATCAACATTGGCTGGATACCGGAGAAGCCAACCCAACGACGATCGCTGATGCGCTGGGCCGACGGTTGCATGACATGGCGATGACGGACGCGATTGGAGATTTTTTGCAGTCGCATGCATCTGGTGGCAAAATCGTAGGCATGATGGGCGGACACTCGATGAAGCGGTCTGATGATGCCTATTTGATGGCGGCCAGAATCTCCCGCGAGCTGACGCGTCGCGGTTACCTGATGGTCAGCGGTGGCGGTCCGGGAGCGATGGAGGCGACCCATGTGGGGGCGTGGTTTGTTGAACGAACCGATGCGGAACTTGAGGCGGCCGTGGGCGAACTGGCCGAGGCACCGTCTTACAAGGACCGGCGGTGGCTGGCGTGTGCGTTTGAAGTACGTGAAAAATATCCGTTGCCGCCGGACTGTGACTACGTCAGCCTCGGCATTCCGACGTGGCTGTATGGGCACGAACCTCCAACACCCTTTGCGACTCACATTGCGAAATATTTTGCCAACAGCGTGCGGGAAGATGGACTCGTGACGATCGCTTCCTCGGGTTTGATCTTTGCCCCTGGCAGCGCCGGTACGATTCAGGAAATTTTCCAAGACGCGACTCAGAATCACTACGCGACAACCGGTGTGTCCAGCCCCATGGTATTTCTCAACACCGATTACTGGACCAAAGAAAAGCCGATCTACCCCATGATCCAGCAGTTGGCCAAAGGAAACGATTACGAAAAATTGATCGCAATTTTCGACGACGTTGATTCGGTCGTGGACTATATCGAGAAAAACAAACCCATTCCAAGTAGTTCCGGGAAGTGGTCGTTTTGCTCGGCTCACTGCAAATCAACGGCCTAAATTTCCAAGCAGGACCGGTTCCCACCGGCCGTTGAACGGGTAAAGATGGACAATGGCCGGTGGGAACCGGCACAACTAAGAAACTTGACGTCATTGTTTACAGGCCTGCTATGAAAGCTGCGTCGATCGCCGAACTTAAGAAGGGACTGGTCCGATTGGAGCCGGGCGAGCTGCTGGACGCTTGTCTAAGTTTGGCGCGATTTAAAAAGGATAACAAAGAACTGTTGACCTATCTGTTGTTTCTTTGTCATGACGAATTGGGATTCGCCAATTCACTGTGCGCTGAAATTGACGAACAGTTTTCGCTGACTCCCAACGCCCACAAAAAGACGCTTCGCAAACTCATTCGTTGGATGAACAAGGTCCTGCGCTTCACGAAAGTCAAAGATACCGAAATTCAGGTCCGTCTGCATTTTTGCCGGAAGTTGAAGGCCAGCCAAACACCGATCCGGAGTTCGAAGGTTGTGGTGAACATGTACAACGGGCAACTAAAGAAGGTGCGTAAGGCCATTGAAAAACTGCATGAAGAGATCCAACGCGAAGTTGAACGCGAAATTCGGGAACTTGAACTTTGAATTGTAGGCTGGATGTTCGCCTGAACGTGGTCGCAGAGCAGATCCGCTGCGCGACGCACGCCGATATCGGTTCGGACCATGCAAGTTTGCTGGTGGCGTTGCTGCACGATGGTCGGATTAAACGCGCGATAGCGATTGAGAACAAACGGCGTCCGTTTGACAATTCGGTTCGGGCGTTGGAGGGGCTGTGTGCCGAAGTTCGGTTTGGTGATGGGTTGGGTGCGCTGGAGATTGGTGAGGCAGACAGCTTGAGTATTTGTGGGCTTGGGGCAGAGAGTGTCCGCGACATATTGATGGCACATCCGCAGCGCATCCCCGGCCGTGTCGTGGTGGAAGTTTGTCAGAAACCGGAGGTCATTCGTCGGTGGGCTTTTGAGAATGGATTCCATCTATCCAACGAACAGACGACGCCCGGTCGCCGCTCGTTTACAATTCTTCGCTTCCAACGTTCCGCAAATCACGTGGCCTGCGATCCCGCGTATGAGAATGTCGAATTCGAGTCAGCGCTCATCTTCGGTCCATACATTTTGAAACGTGCAGACCGACAATTTGATGAAAGATTGCAAAACGAAGAGGCTTGGTGGCGGCAGAAGGACCGGCTTTCACCGGAAGCCTTTGAGCGTCTACAGTTGATTCGAAGCGTTATGGATGACCGAAATGTAAGACCGTTGCTCTCGCCATCGGTTGTACGATAACGGAGTATTGTTTTGTTCCAAAAAATGTGGCCCCCTAAAACACAACCCAAATGTGTAAGAATTGAAATTGCACTTTTAAGTGCTGAAAGCACGGCAGGTTTTAGCCATGGACGCAAGTCCATGGATTGGATCCGTGAAAATTTTGGTAAGTGCTGAAAGCACGACATACTTTTGGTGATTAGATTCATGTCGTCCTTTCAGGACTGACGGATCGACTGATTAATCGTCCCTCGGACTTGCGTCCGAGGCTATTACATGCCATCACTTCGTGATTAATAAAGCAGAAATCAGAATTAGATCCAGTTGCTTTTTCAAATCATTTTGGAACCCATCGTGAACCTGATTGCCAATAGCCGATTCAAATTCTTCCCGCAGTTCAACGACTTCGAACAGGCCAAATGGTTGAGCTCCCGGCAGAAGCTGCAACCGGAGTTTGCCAAAGCGTATTTCAATTCGGACAGTCTTCAGGATAAAATTCTGCAAGCGATCGCAGAAGAACGATTGTTGCCGGTCAAAGAGATCTTGGAGTCGTTTGAGTTCTTCGCGCGTGTTAGGAAGGCTGTCCGATCGGAAGTGGTTGCGGATCTTTGTTGCGGGCACGGATTGTTAGGGATTCTGTTCGCCATCTTTGAACGCAACGTCCAGCGCGTCATTCTGATTGACAGAAACGAACCCGTAAGCCGACAGAAGTTGATCGCCATCGCTAATCGTATTGCACCATGGATTTCGGGCAAGATTGACAACCGCGCTGAGAATATCAAAATTTCAAGCGACTGGATTGAACCCGACATGACCATCGTTAGCGCCCACGCCTGCGGCGTCTTATCAGATCTATGCATCGACGTCGCAATAAAATCGGGCGGCCCCATTGCCATATTGCCGTGCTGCTATCCTCGATCGGCTTGCGTTGCACCGCTGGCGCTACAAACTCAATTCGGCATCGAAGCGGCGTTCGACATCGACCGCACTTATCGATTGGAAGCGGCAGGTTACCGTATGCGATGGGGATTCATCCCGCAAGAGATTACCCCGATGAACCGAATTTTATACGGTCAGATTCCCAACAAGAAGCTTTCATAACTTTACAATACTTCCGTTTACACCAGAAGTCCTTCAGCGACTTCATCCAGCTCAAATTCACTGAGGTCATCAAACAGTTCTGGTTGGGCGTCGAATAAGTCGGCTGGTCTAGTGACGTCAAATGGTGCTGGAGGAGAATTGGACTGTGAAGTCAGTTGGTAAGCGTCTTCTCCCGGAGCGAGCCTGTTAGTTTTCTGATCGGATGACTGGACGGCAGGTGACCTACCGCTTTCATTTTGGAGATTGCTTGAACCTTCCACGGTTTGCAGTGAGCTATCTGCGATGAATGCCAGTCGGGAGGGCCGCGCGAACGCGGCGGTCAAGTTAGCACTGTTTCCGCCGATTGCTTGGCCGCTTAGCAGCATAATGAAGGGGTTGATGTCGAGGAAGGTGACGGCTCCGTCGAGATTGACGTCCGCTTCGGCTTGAAACGCGTTGGCCGATAGAACGTTGATGAAGGGGAAGATGTCAAGGAAGCTGACCAGGCCGTCTTGGTTGATATCGCCCAGCAAAAATTCAGACGACAATTCGTAAGCGCCGATATCAACTTGGCCCTCGGAGATACGAAGCTCTCCCCGTTGATCCGTCGTTCCGATATCCGCCAAGGTTGAACCGCCGGCGTTGATCGCGGGGCTGCCCGGCAGCAGTGCGTGTGTCAAAGTCGGCCCCCCATTGTCGGTCAGGTCACCCAACAGTGGATCAATGGGTGAAGCTGAGGTTCCAACAAGGTTGCCCAAAGCATCAGGGCCTCCTGCTGTCGACTGTAACGAGTTGCCGGCGTTACTCCCAATTAAACTGTTGCGGATGTCGATGGTGAGAATGGAAGCGAGAGACATATCAGCACCGGTACCATCGGCGGAGAAATGCCCAGCAATGATAGAGTTCTCGATCGTCAGCATGCGAGGGAAAGAATTGCTGTTGCTGATGATGTCAATTCCAGCCGCGCCATCAACACTTTGGTTGTCGAAAATTGTGCTGTTGGCAACATGAGTCAGATGCTTGGAGGATCGATGAATGCCGCCTCCGCGTGCTCCACTAGAGTTTCCGCTGATAGTGCTGTTGCTGAGTGATATTTCTCCGAGAGACGCACCGATTCCACCGCCGTGCCCGCCGCTTTCATTTCCGCTTATGGTACTACGATTAATGGTTAAGTCAGCTGAGGTCGTGTAGATGCCACCGCCTCGGCCACCAGTTTGATTTCCGCTGATCGTACTAAAATTGACAAATACGTCTCCTCTGCTCGTGTCGATTCCACCCCCGTTTGCGAACATGCCTGCCGTGTTTCCGTCCACGCTACTGCCATTTAGAATTACGTCACCATTATTTGTAGAGATTCCGCCACCAGATCCACCGGCAATGTTTGAATTAACCGCGCTGTTGTTGAGCGTCACATCGGCAAATGCAGTGTAAATACCACCCCCGGATCGGAAACTAACAGTGCTGTTGTAGCTTATAGAACTTTCGTTCAGTGTGATCGAGCCATCAAGCGCATAGATACCACCGCCTTGGCCGTCGCTATTATTTCTTTCAATGGTGCTGTTGTTGAGTACGATATCACTATTAGATGAAAAGATTCCCCCGGCGTTGTTATTGCTGAGGTTACTGCTGACAATACTATTGTTGAGCGTAACAGTACCGCTGGCGGTATAGATGCCGCCGCCATTGGAGGTGGCCGGGGTGTGATTTCCAGAAATCGTTACGTCGGTAAACACCAAATCAGCATCTTCATTTCTGATCCCACCTCCGCCGGAAAAGCGATCTGCGGAACCGCCTGTGATCGTGATTCCCGTGAGCGATACGATTTCCCCTGTAGCAGCGGTAATATCAAAAATGCCCGCACTGTTGTCACCGAGGGTACCGTCGGCGCTGCTGGAGAAGATGTCCGTGATGAAACTGTCTGCAACTAATACATCATCACCATCGGTGTCACCAGAAATTACTACCTCCGCGCCACTGGCATCAATCACGTCGCCATCACTGATAGTTAGTGGGCCCGCCTGCAATCGGATCACGTCTAACAGTTGCCCATCGAACACACTGGTATCAAAGGTGATTGTGTCTGCGCTGGGGTTGGTATTGGAGATGGTCAAGGCTTCACGCAGTGACAGATTGCCCGCGGAGAGGTCTCCGTCGTCGACGTCGCTGCTGGTGTCGACGACCAGCAGAAACTCATAGAGTTCGAAAGCACCAACGTCGACGCCGCCGCCGTCATTGCGGACAAGCAGCGGAATGTTTCGCTGGTCGCTGATCAGTGTTGAACTGCCGCCAGCATCGATCACGGGGCTGTTGGGCAGGGGCTCGTGAGTAAACGTGAGCCCGCCGTTGTCGGCTAAATCGCGGAGAAGTGGATCAATGGGAGATACACTGCTGCCGATCAAATTGCCGTTGGAGTCCGGTGAACCAACCGCAGCGGCGACCAGAGATGTCCCTGAGTTGTCACCGATTAGGCTGAAGCTAATGTCGGTCGCGTTGGTCGATCCAAAACTCAGATCAGGACTGTTGACGGCCGCGTTCTCAGCGACGATCGTGTTCTCAATCGTCAGCGCTGGGCTGGCGGCCGAATCGGGAACAAAAATGCCTCCACTGTTACCATCAGCGCTGTTGTCGGTAAGAGTGACGCTGGTGAGCGTAACATCGCCGGCGATCGTCGAGATGCCACCTCCATTTGCGAAGAAGCCGGTGGCTGCATTTCCGCTGATGGTGCTGTTGGTTAGCGTGACCGCTCCGGTATTGGTGTGGATGCCGCCGCCTCTGGTGACGTTTCCGACTGTTTCATTACCGCTGATTGTACTGGCATTGATCGTCACTGAGCCTAAATCATTGAAGATGCCGCCTCCATTGCCCAGTGCGCGGTTGCCCGTAATCGTTGTTTCATTGATCACCAGGTCAGCCGCTTCGTTTCTGATTCCGGCTCCAGCGCTGGCAACACCCCCGGTAATAGTCAGTCCATTGAGCGTGATGACATGGCCGGCTGGTGCTGTGATGGTGAAGACGCCGGAATTATCATCCAGTTGTGAATCGTCAACGCTGGCGAGGTCCGTGATTGCAGTTTCGAACGTATTTCCGTCATTTCGCAAGCGATCACCTGTAATGATCACCTCCAGGTCTTCTCCATCGATGGTGACCGATTCTGTGATGGTCAATTCACCTTGAGTTAAGTGAATTGCATCACCGGAACGGCCTCGGAATCTGTTGGAGTCAAAAGTGATGAGGTCTTCGCCAGGGTTAGCATTGGCTAATTCGATGGCTTCGCGGAGCGTGACGCGGTTGAAGGAGAAGAAATCGCTGGAAGTGTCTGTGGCGGAGGTGATTACTAAGTTTAGCGTTTGACTTTCAAAGGCTCCGATGTCGGGAGCATCGCCGCTGTCGCGCACAAAGGGCCTGCCGCGTTGGTCGTTGTCCCGCTCAGAACTTCCCGCGTTGATCGCCGGGCTGCCAGCCAATAGAGCGTGCGTCTGTGTCGGGCCACCGTTGTTGGATAAGCTATCGAGCATCGGGTCGATAGGTGCGGTCCAAGAGCCAATCAAATTTCCGTTAGAGTCGGGGGCGTTAATAGTCGTGGACGCCAAGAGCAAGCCCGTGTTATCTCCAATGAGGCTAAAGTTGACGTCAAGCGTCGCGGTGGCATCGACCAAGAAGTCCCTCGCAGCTCGCGAGTGGTTTCTGGCGACGATCGAATTTTCGATCGTTAAAGTTGGATCATTGGAAACGACATTTTCGATGAAAACTCCGCCGCCATAGGACGAACGAGCTGCGGTTCGGTTTTGAGTGATCGTGCTTGAGGTAATTGAAACATCGCCAGTGCTTGAGGCTAACGCTCCGCCATTGCTATTGGCCCCTGAGGTACTGTTGGAACTGAACGTGCTGATCGAGAAGCGGAGCCTTCCAGAATTTGTCGCGATCGCTCCCCCCGGTGCGTTATCGCCGTGTGTGCTGTTATTACTGAAAGTGTTGGCAATCGTTTGGACATTGCCAATGTCTGTAGCGATAGCTCCACCACCGGCGCCTTCTCCCTGTGTGCTATTTCCACTGAACGTGGTGGTATTGGTAAGTACGCCGCGGGATGCAACTGCTCCACCTCCGGCATAGTCGCCGATGGTACTGTTTTCGTTGAAAGTACTGGAGTTGATTGTTACGCTCGATAGTAGCGACGCTATTGCTCCACCACTGGCGAAATCAGCCGACGTGCTGTTGCCGCTGATCGTGCTTTGGATTACAGAAACCGAGCCTCTGACGGTGAAAATTCCACCACCTCCACCGTCTATTCCCGATACTGCACTGCCAACGTTGGTTGTGGCGTTGTCGCTGAGGACACTGTCAGAAAAATAAATCCGTCCCGTATCAGTCCCAATTCCCCCTCCAGCGTGAAGGGTCTGGTTACTATTGATCGTGCTGTTGTCTACCGTGATGGCGCCTGAGCTGGAATAAACGCCGCCTCCCCGCAAGTCGCTTTGGTTTCCACTGACGGTACTGTCATTGAACTCTACAGCGCCCAAAAGTGTAAAAATTCCTCCGCCACTGGCACTACCTACGATCGTGTTTCCGATGATGGTGCTATTGTCGACTAAGACATCGCCGCCGAAGACATAAACGCCACCGCCGCCGACGCCTGTTCCAGAATTGTCACTGACCGTGGTTCGGTCGAGCGTTACCGCGCCCAATTCGGTCACGGCAATTCCTCCGCCTCCACCTCCGCCGGTAGCAATGTTTCCACTGATCGTGCTGTTGGTTAACGCTATGTTTTGATTGGAAAGCACTCCGCCGCCACTGCCGGATGAGCGGTTTCCGGATACAGAAGTATTCAGCAAAGTCAGACTGGCTGAGTCGGCGTTGATTCCACCGCCACCCCCAGCGGCGTTTCCACCGGTGATCGTCAGACCCAACAACGCTACACTTTCGCCTGTCAATGTCCCAATATTAAGAACACGACTAAGATTGTCAGCCAACAATCCAGATGAATCGCTGGCCTCAACGTCGGTCACAAAAGTAAACGGATCGACAATGTCATTTCCAGATGCGTCAGCCGAAACGACCACGGTAGAGCCTTCGGTGTCGATGATGACTCCATCAGTGATTGAAAGTTCTCCTAATTGCAAACGGATGACATCTTGGGGTTCGCCATCGAAAACGTCAGGGGAAAACAGGATCAAGTCAAGCGCAGGATTGTCGTTGGAAAGTGTGATGGCTTCGTGTAGTGAAAGGTTGCCCGGTGTAAAATCTCCGTCGATTTCATCATCGCTGGAATCCACCGTGAGGATCATTCCTTGGAATTCGAAGGCCCCGACGTCAGAGCCATCGCTGCTAATCGAATTAGGTACGCTAATTTGATCAAAAGGCCGTGACTCTCCGCGCTGATCCGTTGTTGCCACAGAACCTCCTGCATCGATTGCCGGGCTACTGCCAAGCAGAGCGTGCGTTTGGGTTGGACCACCGTTGTCTGCAAGATCAGCCAGCAAGGGATCAATCGGCTCTAATTCAGTGCCCACCAAATTCCCATTGGCGTCAGGTGATCCAATCGGTGCAGGTGACAGGAAATTGTCGTGATTACTTCCAATCAGGCTTGATGTGATAACG
>CAKZVF010000106.1 GCA_937921995.1 uncultured Pirellulaceae bacterium | reverse complement strand
GTCGACAATGGGAGAGATCGAAGACATCAAATTTTTGTGTGTTTCCCATTGCCCGCCGCTGGACTGCTGGTTCAGATTCATCCGCATTACCAATGGCTTGCCCAACGTCTGAGCGACCTCGATAAATTTCGTCCAACTAGGGTGGTGACGGAGGATATAACCCACGACCAGCTTTCGATTCTTTTCAAACGCCTTGGCCACGACTTGTTCGGCAAGCTCAACCGTCTCGGCCAACGGTTTTTCGATGAACACATGGGCTCCGGCATCCAGCGCCGCCAGCGCGTAGGGAGCGTGCGTGTCGGGGTAGGTCGAAATGGAGACCGCGTCCGGTTGCGTTTCTTTAAGCGCCGTTTCGAAGTCATCAAACAATGAGTATCCGCCTCCCAATTCTTCGTTGAGCGATTGGCGGCTTTCGGGCGACCGAGTCACGATCCCGCAGATTTCGAAACCATCCATTTCGTGATAGGAAAGCGCGTGAGACCTGCCCATGTGACCGGCGCCGACGCATAGAACTTTGACGGGTTGTGAACTCATAACGTTGGTTTTTCTGAAAGAGTTGTGTTGGTGAGCTTGCTAATTTGAAATCGCGAAGCGTTTTAAATACAAGCCCGAAGCGCTAGTGAGTGAACCGGTAAGGCTGCAAATATTCACTCGCTGGCGCTTCGGGCTTGTATTGGCGCAACTTGTTTCTTGACTTTTCCTTAAGCAAATAACTATCTTAGCAAAATTTCACAAGAACGAATGACGAATCACTTGCTTAGCTTCGGCTTCGCCTAAACATCGCCAGTCTCAGGAGCATCGTCGCGGAAGGTAATCAAGAAAATGACAGCGACGACTGCGGCAAAGATGGCGGGGGCCAGCCAAAACGCTTTTCCGTCAGCTAGCCAGCCTTCTTTTGTGGATGGGTCGAGTCCGATTTGATCGCCCCAAAAACCGAGCAGGTAATTACCGACCAACATTCCGGCTCCGTAGGTCAGAAGTCCTACCAATGCTTGAGCGCTGGTTCGGGTTTCGGGCGGAGCAACTCGGTCGGTATACAACTGCCCGGTCACGAAGAAGAAGTCGTAACAGATTCCGTGGAGAGCGATACCCAAAACCAGCATCACAGCCGAAGAGGGAAACAGTCCAAACAGAACGTATCTGATCGCCCAAGCAAACATGCCCACCAGCAGCATCTTCTTCACACCCAGCTTCGATAGAAAGAAAGGTACTAAAGCCATGAAGAGAATTTCACTGACTTGACCCAACGCCATCACTCCGCCGGTTCGACTTCCAAAGGCCATCTTGCCGACAAACTCACCGGTGCGGGCGTAATAGAATGCCAGCGGGATACAGATCAGAAACGAGCAAATGGCAAACACAAGATAGGACGGGTTTTTGAAAAGCCTCAGCGCGTCAAAGCCCAGCATGTTCATGATGTTGGCCGGTTTACCTTTGCCCTCTGGCGGCGACGCCGGCAGTGTAAAGCTAAAAATTCCATAAACGGCGCTGACGATCGCGGCGATCTTAAACTGAATGTTGGAACTGCCACCGTCTTCGATGCCTGGCAGCAGCGGCAGACTGAACAGCCCGAACATGGATTGGGAAATCACCAAACCACCGACGATCCAGCCAATCGTTCCCCACAGGCGAATCTTGGGAAAGTCGCGTTCGACGTTCTCTACGTTTTGAAACGTAATCGTATTGGCCAGGGCAAGCGTCGGCATGTAACAGATGAAGAAAGCCAGCATCGCCCAAAAGAACATACTGGAATCGGTGATCGTACTAACCCACCACAGCAGCGCGGCTCCGGCCAACTGCAGAATACCGTTGAGGTGTTCCTTGTTCATGATGCGATCGCCAAGGAAACCAACGATCAGCGGCGCGCACAAAGCGGCCCACGTCTGAGTCGCATAGATACCGCCGATGATCGAATTGATTTTTTCTTGGCCGGAGAAGACTTTGCCAAGATACGTCCCCATCGTCACAAAGAAGACACCCCAGACAAAATACTGGAGGAACATCATCACCGAAAGTTTAACGGTGGTGGATTTGGAACCTTTTGGCTGGATTCCGGCGGCGACAGGCGAATTACTTTGATACGGATATAGTTCATCACTCATGCGGAATGCGTCGCGTATGGAGGTCCGGGAATATCGACGTCCATTGTAGCGTAAGTGAGACAGCCATTGGGACGGATTGTCCTTGGCTAGATTGGGCTAACAACCATGCTTTGAGATCATCGTTCGATTTCGATGTTGAACTCAGCCTGTTCGGCGGAGACTTCATAACTCAAAGGAGTATTCCGCAGCAATTTATACTCGGTGGGAATAGGGCGATTTTTGAGTGAGTCCTCGTATCGTTTAACGAGTGCCTGATTTCCACTTCCGTAGGCGGAACGTACTTTATCCGGCATAGGTTGGTCATCAATCGTTACTTTGCAGAGACAGGCAACGCAGCCAACTTCTTCCTTGCCCTGCAATCGCAGAGAAAACTCTCCCTTTTTATCCGTGATGCCCGAAGCGATAAAGTTACCATCAAGACCTTCGGCCATCGGAACAAATCTAACTTCGGCGCTAGGCAGAGGTTTGCCACCGATGGTAACGACACCTGACACCGGCAAAATCTCTGGATTTGGGCCGCCACCACAACCCACAAAGAATACTGAGCAAAAAGCCAGCGCTAGTTGCACCATTGACGCAGTCGATCCAAGTTTCATCTAAATCTGCTTCGTTAAGAAACTAATTGAAATTCAAAGGCCGGTCCGGGCGATGTGAGCCAAAAAGAAGATGGTCTCAACCCGGAAATGCCTTGAATCAGGAGATTGTCTAAAAATCTAAAACGTTGGAAACCAAACCGTCATTTCGAATGCATAGAGCTTGGAGTGCTTCCAAAGAAGCGGTGCTTTGATTGGACAAAAAGTGAGTTGAACCATCCGCTGCCGCGAAGTTTGCGCCACCTGGGTGACCACTGCTGAAGGAGTTCAACTTTCGATCTTTGTAGGCATTACTAGGATCTGCGTTCGTGCCACCAACACCATCAGGGAGTTGGTAGTTGATCGGCTCAAGGGCACCTATAATGCAGTCTTGAGCTGACAAAGAACTAGACCAAGCCCAACCTCTACGATCTTTAAAACCAGCCCACTCGTCGTCTTGCGAGAATCTTTCTCCGACCAACAAAGTGTTCGAAGAACCATCTTGCATCTCGCCAAAACCGACACTGCTGTTATGGAAAAGGATTCCGTCGTTTGTGATACTAGAAATGAAATGCGACTGAGTCCCGGAAACACCGAAGTAACTATTCACGGCAAACCGGAAATCCTGGAAGCTGGCGAAGCGTTCACCGATGTCCGATGGACAGATGAGAGTTTCAATAATGTTGGTTGAGATGGCAGTATCTCCCCCTACAGCATTTACATCCCTTTCGCGACATGAAAGATCCAGCATGCTAAACAGAGCGTTCTGTTCAATGAAAGGAAATGTTGCCATCATCCAATTTGAAAACTTATTATTGATTGGTGGTGGGCTAATACTCGACCCGTCAGCGAACTTGTTAGACGTCCAAAATGCTCCATCCTTATCACCACCTACGGGACAATTAAGCCCGGGCGGAAATTCCATGTTTGCACTCTCGTAATTGTGCATCGCGAGTGCCCACTGGCGCAATTGGTTCCCGCACTGGATTCGCCGCGCCGCTTCACGAACTTGCTGGACGGCAGGCAACAACATGCCAATGAGAATTCCGATGATCGCGATCACAACCAGAAGCTCTACCAGCGTAAACGCTTTTCGTTGCCGGTGACGCGGAAGCGATAGGTTCAAAGAACCGGTGGGTTTCTTACACATAGCAGTACCAAGATAAAAACAGATGAATAAGGAAGGGTTGCTGAAGAACAACCGTGTAATTGTAACAGTTGGAAGCATGAGTGGAAGAGTTTTTCTTCGCCTTTAATGTTCGCTCAGCCATCTTAAAGAGAAATCAAGCCCGTAGCTGAATATTCGTCAAGGTCGATTGCACGGTTCCTAGGGAACCGATTGCTCCCTCATGCTGTAATTTGGCGACGGAGTTCGTCTTTGATCCGGATTTCTGAATCAAAAATTAACAAACCAGTTCCACCAGTTCCAAGTCGCTGCAGTAGATAGCGCTTCGGCTAGCTGACGAAATCTTTTTGACTCTTTGGTGTTCGTCGTTGCAAATGTCCAGTTCTCTAACCGGTGGTACCAATGTTGGCGCGTGCATTTTTCAGTAAAAGAAGATTGGAACCGCAATGTGCGTTCGTCAATAAAAGCCCGACGCGCGAGCGAGGGATGCCGAAATCCGAGGAAATATCCACTCGCTGGCGCGTCGGGCTGGTATTAGTGCAACTTCAAAAGTCGCGCCCCGAACTAGAAGTAGCTCAACTCAAACCGTTGCAAGTCTAGCTTCCCACTGATGGCGGATTGAGACCAGGCATACCCATTGGATTCACCACGGGCATTGTCGGCAGCAACGTTGCACTAACCTGATCAAGAGATTTTAGCATCGCTGGTACATCGGCTTTTGCAACCGGCTTTGAGAACAGGTACCCCTGAGCAAATGCGCAGCCCATTTCTTTGAGGATGGTCATCTGTTGCTGCGTTTCGATTCCCTCGGCAACGACATCCAGTTTCATCCCTTGGCACAGTGCGAGGATCGCCGTGACGATGACTTTTTTGTCGTCCGAGGCCGAGATTCCATCAACGAAGCTTCTGTCGATCTTGATGCAGTCGGGCGAAATTTCGTAAAGATACGATAGCGATGAATAACCGGTACCAAAATCGTCGATCGCGATATGGACTCCCGCGTCTCGCAGCTGCGCGAGAATTTCGGCGCCCTGCTGAGGGTTCTCAATGATGACCGATTCGGTTACCTCTAAACAAAGATCGCTCGGATCCAAGTTCGTCTCATGAATAAGCTCCACCACCGATTGAACGAAATTCGGCTGACGAATTTGCAAGCTCGAAAGGTTCACACTTAACTTGAGATCGGCGAATCGGTCATCCGTTGATCTCCAGATCGCCATTTGAGTGCATGCTTTCGATAGCACCTGACGTCCAATCGCGCAGATCATTCCTGTTTCTTCAGCGATGGGAATAAAGCGAGCAGGAGAAATATTTCCCAAGGTGGGATGCTGCCATCGCACCAGCGCCTCGAAACCAATTACTTTTGAAGTTTGCAAGCTAACGATCGGTTGGTAGTGAACGCTAAAGTCGTTCCGCTCGATCGAATGCCTCAGTTCGTTCTCGATACTTAAACGCTCATTTGCGTCGCGTTTCATGATAGGGTCGAATACGCGAAGGCAAGATTTACCCTCAGCTTTGGCTTGATACATCGCGGTGTCTGCCGCCTGCATGATCGCTGTGGTGTCCTCAAAGTTATCTTGTGAGGATGCAATTCCAATGCTGACAGACGTGAAAACTTCGCGACTGTTTTCGATCGTGATCGGAGAATCAATGCTGGAGATAATCCGATTTGCGACGGTGATGGGTTCCTCAATCGACGAAATGCCTTCCAAGAGAACCACGAATTCATCGCCGCCCATTCGGCATAGGAACGAATCAGCCTCTCTCAGGCAACGTTCCAGTCGACGCGCGATCGTGACCAAAAGACGGTCGCCGGCGTCATGGCCAAGACTGTCGTTGATCAGTTTGAAGTTGTCGAGATCCATGTACAGCAGAGCGTACTCAAAATCCTCTTTTACGCGTCGCGCTTCACAGCGGGCCAGTCGTTCTTGAAAAAGAACGCGATTGGGCAGGCCTGTCAACGCATCGGCAACCTTGCCGTTGGTGATATCGGTCAAGGACCCCGCCATTCTTGTGGCGACACCTTCGGAATCGCGAACCGCCGTGCCGCGGCACATCGTCCAGAGGTAACTGCCATCGGAGTGCCGCATGCGTAATTCGGTCTCCAGTTGAGGCGTCAGTCCCGTCTTGAAGGACTTGATCTCGTTTTGAAATCGCGCAATGTCTTCGGGGTGAATTCTGTCAAACCACATCGAAACGTCAGGACTATGAACAGGGCGTATGTCCAACAGTGAGTACCAGCGTGGCGAATAGTACATTTCGCCCGTTTTTAATTTCCAGTCCCAAAGTCCGTCGTTGGTTCCTTCAGCGACCAGCGAGTACCGCTGTTCACTTTTCCGAAGGGCGTCTCGGGACTGCTTGAACTGAATGTGCATTTCCACCCGTGCAACGGTGACCGCCGGATCGATGGGTTTGGGAATGAAGTCGTTGGCACCCAGTTTGAACGCTTGCACAATTTTTTGGCTGACCGTTTCGGCTGTGACCATGATCACCGGAAGATCAAGTTTTTGATGACGCGTGCGAATCTTTTCGAGGATTTCAAATCCGTTCATCACCGGCATCATGATGTCCAGCATCACCAAATCAATTTGATTTGATTCTATTGCCTCGAACGTTTCAGGGCCGCTTCGAGCTTCGAACGTTTCGTAACCTTGGTTTTGAAGACATCTGCAAATCACGCTTCGATTTATTGCTTCGTCATCGACCACCAATACGCGCCCCTTGAAGAAGTTGCCGATGGGTGTTCGGTTTGTAGATTGAGGTGCGATTGTCATTTCGTCATCAAGCATCAAGAAGAGTCAAATTGCCTGTCAGGCGGGTGAAAAGGGTTTGAGTGAAGCCGCTATTCAAGATGCTTATCGAAAAAGCTACTGCCTTCGGGGGGGGGTGCTCCCCAAGCATCGAGAATAAAATTGGCCGACAATACTTACGTTTTGGCTAGAAATACTGGGTCTTTTTATATGAGATTTGTTCATTTAGGCTTTGTGTTAACAAAGCCGATGCCGGTCGGAACGATTGCAGTGATTTTTCTGGATTTAGGTTTCGCCCGCCTCAATTTTCGCTTTCACTGTTCGGCGGTCGATTCCCAATCGTCTGGCCGCACCGTCGTAACTGCCGACTTTTTCGTAAATCCAGCGGCAATAATTCTGCAGCAATTGGTCCGCGTTTAGATCGCCTCTAACCGCTTTTTGTATCCAGGGAGGGCTGTCGGTTTCGGGCTGCGCGGTGCCGGTGGGAACATAATGCCCACGAATCATAATTCCGCTAACACATTGCTCAAGTTCGCGAATGTTGCCCGGCCAAGGGTAGTCGTCGCCAAGGTTCTTTTGGATCCAATCGACGGCTTGCTGGGTGAGACCATCGGCATCGTTCTTGTTCTGGGTGTCTCCGTTATTCTGGATGTCTCCGCCGATCAAACGTTGGGAAACGAAGTAGACCAAAGATCGCAAGTCTTCTCTGTGGTGCCGTAGTTGATCATTCAAAGAAGGCGTCTGGATTCGGTCGGCGCAAAGCCGGAAATAGAGGTCCGCGCGAAAGTTACCGCCGGCGATTTCGGCGTCCATGTCGCGATTGGTCGCCCCGATGATTTTTCCTTCAAATTTGAATTCTTCGGTCGACCCTAAAGGACTGTAGGTGCGCTGCTGGACGACGCGCAGCAGTTTCACTTGAAGCGCGGGGGCAAGTTCACCGATCTCGTCTAGGAAGATGCCGCCGTGGCTTTGACATTTTGCCAGCCAACCGTCGCGATGGGTGATCGCGCCGGTGAAGGCGCCTTTGCGATGGCCAAACAATTCGGACTCGATCAGAGTCTCCGACATCGCTGAAAGATTCAGTGGAAAGAATCTCTGGCCGTCGGTGCCGGCAAAGCATTTTTTTGTGGCGTCAAAGGGCGTGTATTGTGATAACCCAATTGCCCGAGCAACCAATTCTTTACCGGTTCCTGAGGGCCCAGTAATCAACGTGGGAAGTGTGCTCATGCGGTCAAACAGCGTCCGCTGGTATCGGCGCATATCGTTGGTGAAAACAGATTCCCAAACCGCTCGCCGTAGCTGCACCGAGGGTAACGAATCGCCCAAGATGAAGTAGAAGATATTATAAAACGCGCGGTGGACCTGACACAAACAAGCAAAAAGATGGTCCGGAGGCTGGATCGCGACTTGTTCAATTCCTGGCACATCCATCAAACCCCGATAGTCGTTTTGAAATGCTTCATACGCTTTGCGGGTGAGGGGCGCTTTGGGAAATTCGTCAGGGTGAAGATGAACAATGTGTCGGTAAATCAAAACATAGGTGACGACGTCGCAATAGCTCTCCCACGCATGGCGATCGAAAGTCTGACCGTTACGAGCAGCTTGAGCTATTGATTGCACTAAGTCCGAAGCCAGTGCAGCGATCTGTTTGACGTTTGCCCGATCGGTTTCTTCGTCGCGCAGGTTGCGACTCCAAGCGATCCCATCGTCAGCGACGAATGCTGGTCCCAGGGCAATCTTTTCAAGTTCAATTCGATCTGTGGAGAAGGGATTGGTGTAGGCGAGGTCAGAAAGCGTCTTCAGACGCGCTAAATCGGCCTTTTTGATTTTCTTCATTGGTTGTTCGCAAAATGTACGGGTGCCAGAATCACTGTACATTCAATGTAGGTCTTGGCGGGCGGTTTCATCGCGATTTTTCGCCGTGTAACTTCAGTTTTCTGCGATAAATCACGGAGAAACACCACGTTTTCCGCGTCGGCCCGCGCTTTTTGCTATCTCAATCTTTGGATTGGCATCCCCTGTGCTTTTAGATGCTGGTGATATTCACTTCACTTTCAAAACTGGGGACAGGGACATGGATCCAAACGAACTACCGATCGAAGAACTCAACGACACGCCCACGCAGGTACCGCCAATCTATCAATGCGACAGCTCAGGAAAGTACATTGTCCAGCCTTCGCTGATTGAACGACTACTAAGCCCGCAATCACTCCAGTGGATGATGCTCGTTGGTGGCGGCATGTTGGTGATCGGTTTTGTCGTGTGGCTTTGGTCGATTGGTCTGTTTGAGAATCCAGTCGTGGTCGCGCTGGCGATGGGCGGTGCGATTGGTGGACTGATCGCAGGTGGCGTGGCGTTGGTCAAATTCACCCGATACCAGTTGGCCGGTAACGGCATCGCGCTGCTGGGCGCGATGGCGATGCCGCTGCAGCTTTGGTTCTATCACGCCCAGGACTTAATCAACCTAAATGACGGCGGTCACTTGTGGATTCCGGCGGCCGGTTTTTGTTTAATCTACGCCGGGATCGCGCGCGTTCTCCGCAATTCCGCATTTGTCTACACACTGGTTGGCGGTGTTGTGTTGACCGGAATGTTGCTGATGGCCGATCAGGCGGTGAACCAATTTTGGAACCTGCTGCCTCAAGTCACTTTCTTGGTCGGGCTGGGTTGGGTTTGTGTTTTCGCCAAGAAGTTTTTTGTGGAAACGGAATCCGATTTTTCAAAAGAGAAGTTCGGCCGCGCATTTTATCGCGCGGGCATTGCTACGGCGATGTCCGGATTGTCTCTGCTGCTTGCTTCGCAGATTATGAGTGTTTTCTATGATTCGATTTTCTTGGGTGGCTACCAGTTCGTTCAATATGCACCCTCGGTTGGTCAGCAGTGCTGGTCGATTGCTATTTTAGTCATCAGCGCCGCGGGAATTTACTTCGGAACCGGCAACGACGACGGCAAAAAGTCCCGTCAGCTTAGACTCAACAGTCTATTGTTTGTTGCCGTATGGATCGCTGTAAGTTTGGTGTCGTTGTTGCAAATTTCGATCACGCTCAGCACCGGCGCGATTGGGATTGCCATTGTTGTCATTGCGGCCAATGGTTTGCGTTTGCTCATTTCAAAGACGACTTACGATCGGCATTTTGGCGACTTGACCCGTCTGTGTGTCACGTCTTCCTTGATTTTATGTGCCGGCGCTTTGGTTCAATTCTGTTTTCAATTCACGCCTTTGGCCGGTGAGTTTGGTATCAGCCAGGTGGGCAATGTCGCTCTAGCACAAATCGCGCTGTCGGCTTTGGCAGCGCTTTCTTGCTTAATGTTTCCAAAGGATCTTGGGAAAACGAGCGATGTGACACGCGCTTTGCTTGCGATGGTGGGTTCGGCCACCGCGATCGCCGGTGTTTGGACGGGTGCTTGGATTTTCGATTTTGCTCAACCTTTGCCATTGGCGATTGCAGGTCTTAGCCTTCCGCTGGTTTTGTCAGTGGCGAGTATTTTTTTGTGGTCTCGTAAGAACCGACAACCCAATGGTACGGAACAAAGCCTGAAGGAGATCGCCTCTTCGATGGCGATCGTTCACATGCTGTCGTGGGTGGGCTGTGTCCAATTGTCTGGGCCGGCAACGGCGACTGGTCTCTGGATTTACCTAAGCGTCTTCCTCGGCGCGGCTGCCATTCATTACCTGTGCTGCTTTGTTCAGACCGATGAGAAAGCGGTGCGGATCGGATTCAATCGAATGCTGACCTACGGTTATCTGACAGCAGCGGTAGCGATTTTGTTGATCAAATTCGGGATGAACTTTTCTCTGGCGTTTATCACCGCACCAGCGCTGGTTGGTTTGTTGTTGATCGTTGTAGGGCGGATTCTGGCGGCGGCCACCGTAAACGAAGAAGCCGGTTCGGCACGTTGGGCATTGGTGGCGGACTACGGCCGGATGTTCGTCCTTTTCGCCAACGGTGCGGCGATGTTGCTGGGATTGAACATGCTGCTTTCTGGCGGTACCAATGGCGTGCTGGCGATCGGCATTGCCATGCAGTGGGTGGTCGCCGCGTCGGCGATCGCGCTGAGTCCATCAGAAGGTTGGAAGAATGGTTTTATTGCCGCGACGATTGGGCTGACGGTGACGTTGCTTGGTGTTGTGAACGAAGCGATTCCTTTCAGTCTCCCTGCGAAAGTTGAGTACGCCACGGTTTTGGTGGGATTGGTGCTGTTGGCGATCGGCCATATCTCTTGGGTAAAAGAAGATCATGCCGCCAACTCAACCACCACCGCCGCGCTGTGGTTCGGTAGCCTACTGACGGCCGTTCCTTTGACGGTGGCCTTGTTCTGTTATCGCTACTTGGATTTCCCAGGTGATCATGGCTTCGAGCAATACGGCCACGAAATTGCCGCTTTGGTGTCCCTGTCGGGATTGATGGCTGCTGGGATCATGTGCCGCATTCGGTCGACCACGATTGTGGGTGGGGCTGGGATGATGATCTATATCGCGTCGCTGTTGACGATGATTCCACTGCCGGAAAAGTTGCAGAGCATTTCGGTGGTCATGATGGTTGGTGGTGGCATATTCTTCACCACTGCGATTCTGTTGAGCGTTTATCGTGATCGCATCATTGCGATTCCGCAGCGGCTGCGTGATGGTGATGGAGTGTTTCAAGTTTTGAAGTGGAGGTAGGCCGAGCGATCGTATTGCTCGTTCTAGCGTTTGCAAGCCTGCCGCTCTCCCCAGGGTTGGGGGCTTGTTCTCGTTTTGTTTTGTTTGCTAGGGAGTGGTTTTAGCCAAGCATTGATTCCAGTTTCTTGATAATCTCCGGAACGCCCACGGAGGCAGGTTTGGCAATCGTTTCAAAATGGCTTCGCGCCAATGCTTCGTGGCTCTGGGCAGGGTTGGGGTCAATGTAAAAGATCTTGGCTTCCGGTGGAGCGTAAGCGAAGAGACTGGCAGCAGGATACACTTGCAGACTGGTGCCAACGATCAAAACGATATCGGCTTGGGAGGTGATGCGAATCGCTTCATCGAGCGCCGGCACCGATTCCCCGAACCAAACGATGTGAGGACGCAGTTGATGGCCATCTTCGCAAAGGTCACCGGTGTTGAGATCATCGGTCCAGTCGTAAATTAGGTCTTCGTTTCCTGTCGAGCGTACCCTTTTTAACTGCCCGTGGAGGTGCAGGACGTTTTCGGATCCAGCGCGCTCGTGCAGGTCATCGACGTTTTGAGTGATCACGTTCACCAAGAAGTTGTCTTGCAATTTTTTGATTGCCGCGTGCGCCGCATTGGGTTTGACTTCTTTAAGTTGTGCTCGACGCGCATTGTAAAACCGCAGCACCAATTCTTGGTCCCGCCGCCAGCCTTCGGGACTTGCGACGTCCATGACTTCGTGGTCTTCCCACAATCCATTGCTGTCACGGAAAGTGCGTATTCCGCTCTCGGCGCTAACGCCTGCACCTGTCAGAACGACGATTCGTTGAAGTTGATTCATGCGGTTGCTCTATGGTTAAGTGCCGCCCTACGCGTCGGGCTTCCAATAGAATATCAGCTTCTCCGCGCTGTTGCGATCTTCAAGACGGCTGCCATGGCTGGTGAAATTCGAGATCAGATCTATTATATTCTGGTTTCGAGCCGCTATTCAGATCCCTCCGAGAAAGCGAATGATGAGCCCTTCCCAATTCCAATCCCAACCCGCCCCCGCCTATTCGGGTCGCGCGATGCTTCTCCTCCTTTGGTTTGTCATGACGTTATCGGTGGGGTGCGATCAGTCGACATCGAAAACGAATATGGCGAAGCTCAACGGAATCGCTGGAGCAATCAAGTTGGCGGGGCCTTCGCCGACCATCGTCGCGCAGCTGCAGGCCTACCTCGAAAATTATCCGCAAGACGATCGGGCTTGGGCGATTCTGGGCAACTGCCAAACAGATCTGGGCGATATCGGTGCGGCGGCCAATGCCTTTGATACAGCGCTGAAGATTAATCCGAATCTCGTCGAAGCAATCACCGGCCAAGGCATCTTATTGCGGCAGCAGGGACGGCACGAAGAATCGTTGGCGATGTACCAAAGAGCCTTAGAGATTGACCCTGATTATGCTCAAGCTTACTCGAGCATGGTGGCGATTGCGATCATTCGAAAAGACTACGCTAAAGCCGTCCAGTACGGCGAGCAATCGTATCGACTCAATAGCACCGACCCAGTGATCGCGGCAAATTTGTCCGTCGCCTATCATTACCTTGGCGATGTCCCCAACCGCGACAAGTTCAAGAACATCGCCGCTGATTTGAACTATCGAAGCATGGATTCGCTGCAGCAAATTTTCACCGGTGAAGTGGCGAACGGTCAGTAGCCACCATGTGCAAAGCAGCCGCCGGTGATTTATATTTGCAAAACGATTAGACGCCACCGTTGATGTAGAACAGCGCCTGTTCGTAAGCGGCATCGCCGACATCTTCGCCCAACGTCCGGCCGTTTACGTCGCCCTCGGTGAAGTGAATGCCGCCGTAGAGCCTTGACAACCCGGCTTCGTCAGCCGCCGCGGAGAAGGTATCCCATGACAGCGTCACATCTTCCAAGGGAGTGGCGTCTTCGAACACGGCACTGCCGGCAGAGAAGGTAACCGAACCTCCAAATTCGTCGCTGCCGGTGAACAATTGAAGAACGGTTGCTCCTGAGGCACTGAAAGCGCTGTGACCGGATGTATATTCGGCAAATGGAGGCGACACGTTGCCGCCAGGTAGCTGATACGTCAAGAAGTCAGTCGCCAAAATCGTTTGCGTACCGTTGTTGGGTACCCAAGCGTCAATCGCAAAACCCCCCAAATCGGCGTCGAACTCGCCAATCAATCCCAGTTCCCCCAGCTCGCGAATCGCGCGAACCGGACGCACGTAGTCGTAAACAACTTTTGCATTCCACGTCGCCACGCCCGCATCGAACACGGCGTTACCAAGGGCAAAGAATAATTTTGCGTCTTCATCGGTGGAATGGTTATCGCGGGCGGAAACAAACTGTCCAAAAGTCATCGTTGTTCCCGGTGGAAACGAGGTGCCGCCGCCGTCTTCCCAGAACTCGGCGATGATTTTTTCTTCGTCGGTTAGGTTCGCGCTAAACTCAACCACCTCCTTGGCTTGGCTGATGAATTCGGGGTTGATCACAGTTCCTATTAGGCTCTTATCGATGTTCAAAACAGTGCCATCGGCTAAGGTGATCGTCTGCGCGTCCAAATCGGTCGTGCCGTCAACCAAGAGAAATGGCTGAGGAGCCTCAGGGAGAAAATCGTTTGCGTCTTCAAATCCAAATGCGGCAACCGTGCCCCATTGTGGAGTCAGGAATCGTTGAATCGCATTTTCTTCCCCGGGGACGGCATCTACGGGAACGAACTCAGGCGTCCATCTTTGGATGTCGATGGGATCTCCGGTGGGGTTGATCGGCGTGTATCCAGTGGTGTCCGAATAAGCGACGCCTGCGGTTCCCGTAGCAGCATCACCCAATTGATTGGAACCGTCGGCGTGGCGAACAGTCAGTAACTCACTTGCCATCCGATTGCCAATGCCTGTCGCGGTCGTCGTATCGGTGCTGGTGTCGGTTGGATCAAAACCAAACTGCTCCATTACGTTTTCGAAAATTTCAGTTTGCGTCGAAAACAGATCATCCAAGACGCGATACGCGGCAAAACTCATCGCTTTGGTTTTGTTGGCTTCGGTGTTCTCAGAATCCGGACGCTGGAGGTCATCGCCAAGGTTGGTTGAAATCGCAACGCTGTCATAGGCCGACCAAGCATCGTACATCGCCGTGTGCATCATCGCGTAGGCGCGAGAAGCAATCGTTGGTCCGGGCCCGGTTGCGATCACGGCCGCCTGTACCGCGACGTCCCAAACCGCTGAAACGGTCTGGGTAGGATCTTCCACGGATACCGTCTGAGCATCTTCGTCCAGTATCAGTGTGAACAGGGCCACGTCGAACACGGATGCCAGTTCAGACAGACCGTCTTGAACAGCGTTGGCCGTAACGAGCGGAATCTCATTACCGAACTCAAAAAAGTCAGTTTTGAGCTGATCAATTGCAACAGCATCCAAACCGAATTCATTAGTTGTCTGTGCCTCTCGGTCGACCGCGATCAGATGCGGATTTCTAGAAAAGGTATTTGCTTCGGCGTCCAGCAAAACCGAATCAAATCCATCTCGGCCCCGGATCGAAACAACGTCGTTGTAAACCGAGCCAATCGATTCGTAACGGTCGGCCCCTTGCCCCATTTCAAAATAGACACCGTCACCAAAAGTTGAATCGTTCACCAGCACCGAATCGTGCCCAAACTGACCTAGACCAAGTGTGTTGTCTTCAACGGTGACACCATTGAGCGCCATCACATCGGTTCCCGCGTTACCGACCAAGTACAAATCGTCGCCGACGTAAAGGTCGGAGATGAAGATCGAATCATGGTTGCTACCGGCGTAAATCGAAACATCGTCTTCGACAGTACCCCCGACGACGTAAAGTGAATCGTTGCCATGTGCCAACGAAATGATCAAGTCATCCCGCAGGCTGTATCCTTCTGCGTAAAGCGTGACGACGTCGTCGCCGTTGTTGGCGTAGATGCGGATGTCTTGCAGGTTTGCAAGATCCAACCCGTCTTCAAAACCGCGCGCGAACCAAACGTTGGTGTCGGATTGGCCTTGGACCAGTTGGTCGGTTGTTTCGGCGGTCAGATCGACGGAGAAAACATTGGTTTCGCGATCGCCAATGACCGTCAGAACCTGGTCCTCCAAAATAACGGTCACAAGACCGGCCAACATAGATCGCGTTTCCAATTGGCCGTAACCAAATTCAGTTGTTTTTGTTGAACGGCGTCGCATGGTTGTACTCGGTGTAAATTCATGGGTGAAATCGTTAGAGGATATCCGCCATTCAATATAGACACAGACAATTGAAGATCTACGGGGGAAAAGGAGCGACAATCCGTTTTCTGTGAAGTGGCTGAGAAGGAGCAATTTCATGCGGGCCTGCTTGGGCAATGCTCCGTAGATTACCGTTGGTTGAACTGTTCACGCACACGCAATCGAAAAATTGTGTGCCGCTCGCAATCGTCAAACGTGAATCTTAGGTCTCCGATGGAGCCTTGACCTCCCGGAGAACTCGCAGCACAAAGCATGACGCTTTGGTCGTAATGGTCAGTGTCTCTTCGCAAATTCTATGTGCTGTCATTACGCAAAAACACGGAGGAAGTTTGTGACAAAATTCACAAGCCCCTTTTTATTGATTGACTGCCCGGATTTCCTTTGGAGAGAGCACGATTGGCGCTTACAGTTGAAATGTTCCTTTGCGAACTGACTCCAACGAACTGACTCCAGTGTCTTGTTAATTCTATTTCGGTGGCTCTTGCGCTATCGGATCGTTTTCAATCTAAATAGGAGAGAGTTATGGCTACCGGACTTAAGCTATCCAACGTACTTTGCGCGTCGGACATCATGACGAAGAAATTGGTCAAACTTCGGCCTGAACAAGACGTCTTTCACGCGATCGACTTGCTGGTGAAGAACAAGATTTCTGGTGCACCGGTCGTCGATGAGAATGACATGCTCGTTGGCGTCTTCACCGAAAAGTGTTGTTTGGAAGTGCTAGTGGATACCGCCTACGAATCGTTGCCAACCAATGAAGTGGGCGCGTTTATGATCCAGGCTCCGCTGGCGATCGAAGAGAATATGCAGCTGCTAAGCATTGCCCAACTGTTCATCAGTCAACCGGTACGTCGTCTTCCGGTGGTGCGCGATGGTAAATTGCTGGGGCAGATCAGTCGCCGCGACGCGATGAAGCACATGTCGGAATTGAATAAACCGGTGCGCGTCAAAGGCAGCGCGACGCTGTATCTTTCGGCGCTGGATTTGCGAAAGTCGCCTGCGATCTAAAAGTCGCCTGCGGTTTAAAAGTCGCCTGCGGTTTAAGGTGCGCCGATGGCCTAAGTCAATCGAAACATCAGCGCTATTTTACCAACCGGGTTTCTGGATACTGGGCTTGCCAGCCGAACCAGAACCCGCGGTGGGATGGCATCCGATCCAGCGATTTCGAGCCGGAGCTCAGCTGGTCTTCGGCAACCCGCCATTTTTGCCCGTCAGAGTCGGTCGCTACGCTGACGCCATCCCAAGTCCTAAATGTGATTCCAGCGCTTCGGTAGACTCGATTCGCCCCTGCCGAGTTGGTCAACACAACGAATTTGTCGTCGCCCAATACGTCGCTGTAGACCGGGTGCTTGAGCAAAAAATCGGCTGAGATCGCGAGCTGTTGTTTGTCATCTCGAAGTGCAACAACCTCCGCTTTGTTCAACAGTCGGCTGTCCTTGCCGGGCACCGTGAACATCAGTTTGTCAGTGCCAAAGTACGCGTTGTAGGCGACACCCTCCCCGTAATTTCTTCTGTGGCCTGTTTCCAAAGACAGGACTTTCGTCTTGGGATGTTGACGTTTCCAATCGCCCCAAGTCGTGGTGACACAGTATCGGCGCTCAAGAGAAATAGCCTTTCCGACCAGTTCTCCAACGACAGGTTCGCCTTTGAGCGTTGACCAAAAGGATTGGGTTTCATGGTCGTACATCAGTTTGTTGGATCGGTACAGGAATCCACTGGTGCCTAATTCGTAGTGTTTGCCATTAATTTCAGTCTGATACACGATCAGCGCTCCGCAAAGTGTTCAGTAAACGCCACAAACGGATTCGCCACCGATCGTGTCTTTGAACATCTCATGCCAAGCCAAAATGCGCTTGGGGTAGCACCGTGCATCACCGTTCAGTTCGACCCCAAACACAACGTCGGTGTCGGCAAGATAGTCCGCATCGGCCGCTGCGAGCATTTTTGGATCCTTTAGCGGAGGAATTCCGTCGCGCATAACGCCTCCCCATCGGATTTCGTCCAAACGGATCTTCGAATCCTTGGTGACCCGGAAATAGTCGCTGAAGCGCGGGTCGATTTTTGAATAAAGGGCGCTCTTGAATTTGGCGTACTGCGGATGAGGATCGTACTCTTGCTTCCAAATCCACTGACGCCATTTTTCAAAATCATTCCCGAAATTCTGACCCGTTTTGGTTTCGATCAAGGAGATCATTTCCGCAACGGCGCGGGCGTTTTTGGCGAATCGAGCGATCTCGATCATCATCGTCGCCGAACCCGGATGCCATTGATCTGAAATTCTATTCAGCGAATCATTTACGACCGCAACATCACGCGCAGTCAACCGAAAGTAAGCGTCTAATTCTGGTTCTTCCGTAGCGGTCAAACCAGACTGGAACATTATCGGTCCCGGGTGCGCATGTTTGGGTGTATTAAAACTTTCTACCGCAACGATACCCAATAAAATGATGGCCGTCGACACAACGATCAGCGCGACGTGAAAACCATACCGGTGGATCAGGCTCCGAGGGGCCGTAGTAGAATTCATCAATACTCCCTTCATCAAAACTCGCAAAAGGAACCGCTCCAAGTCAAACCGCTTACGAATTGGGACACGAGGCTTCGGTTAAAGCTTACCCAAAAACTCAAAGAATTGACCCAAGTCAGACGTTTGGTACGTCACCCAACAGTTCACAGATGTCTGCACGAATTACTCGTCGGCCTTCATGCCCAATTGCTTCATCTTTCGATAGAGATTCGATCGGTGCAGTCCCATGTTGGCCGCCGCGTCGGTGATGTTACCTTTGGCGTTATCGATGTGCCGCTGGATGTAGTCCATCTGGAAATTCTGTGTCGCATCGTTCAGCGACAACGAAAGTGGCATCGCGGATTCTTCTGCGGCAGGAGCGCTGATGAAGGCCAGATCCTCCGGCAGCACTTTGTCTCCGTCGGATAGGTAAGCCAGTCGTTCCATCATGTTCCGCAACTCGCGCACGTTACCCGGCCAGCGATGGCCGGTCAGCAATTTTTTGGCGGCGGCGGAAATGATGGGCGTCGATCGTCGCGCCTTCTTACAGAATCCATCCAGAAAATGAGTCGCCAACAGCAGCACATCGTCGCCCCGTTCGCGCAGCGCTGGCAGTTCGATCGTGACCACGTTCAATCGGAAGAATAGATCTTCGCGAAATTTTTTGTCGCGTACCAATTCGCCAAGATTCTGATTCGTCGCCGCGACAACGCGCGCCGAAGTAGGGATCGGCACGCTACCGCCGACCCGCACGAGGACCTTTTCTTCCAGCACGCGGAGCAGTTTGGCTTGTCCGCCTAGGCTCATGTCGCCGATCTCATCCAAGAACAACGTGCCGCCATTGGCCAGTTCGAATTTGCCTTCGCGCGCCTGATGGGCGTCGGTGAATGCACCTTTCTCGTGCCCAAACAGTTCGCTTTCGAGCAGAGTTTCGCTGATCGCCGCGCAGTTCACCGCGACCAAAACCTCGTCACGGCGCTGGCTTAAATAGTGCACCATCTGAGCGACGACTTCTTTGCCGGTGCCGTTTTCGCCGGTGATCAGAATCGATAGGTCGGTGTCCGCGATTCTGGCGACTGTTTCTTTGAGTTTTTCAATCGATTCGCATTGCCCAATCAGTTCCACAGCACCCGCGGCTTCATCGGCGATGTGGGATTTGGTCGAGACCAATTTTTCGACGTGCTGCGTGTTTTCGATCGCCACCGCGGCGTGAGACGCCAGTTCGGTGAGGGCGATCTCGTCCTCAAGCGTAAAGTTTCCGCTGTTGCGGTTGATTACCTCGAACGCGCCGATCACTTTCTCAGTGGCGTCCAACATGGGGACGCACAGGATCGTCTTCGTTTTAAAGCCCAGTTGCTGGTCAACGTCACGATTGATTTGTTGCTGTTCAGTGGAAATGTCTTCGTCGACGCGCACGGGTTGACCCGTCTTCATGACTTGGCCTACGACACCGGCGGTCGCAGGGATTCTGAGCATCCCGTCTTCGACGCCCAGCGCGGGTTTTCCGATCAACGTCTCGCCGGAATTATCGGGTAGAAAGATCGTGGCTCGTTCAGTTCCTAGTAGCCGCGTGGACGCTTCGGCGATCTTGATCAGCAGCTGATCCGTTTCGCGCGATTGATTCCAGTTAGCGGTCATCTCCAGAATCGTCTGCAGTCGATCGCCGCGCCGCTGGTTGACGATTTGGCTTTGGTGGCTGATCAGCGCCAGATGCAGTGCAGCGGCAAGCGAATCGAATTCCTGTAGCGAAGGTAGTTTGGAATTCTTTTGAACCAGCAAGATGCCCTGATACGCTTGATCCGACGTCGAAGGCGCGACCGGCGTAGCAATCCAGTCGCCATCAGATTGGCAACGTTCTGCATCCAGAACATCCGTTAGGAGGTCTTGGGGCGGTTGGTCGTGTCCAGTTTTCCCCAGTGTCCGCCACTGTCCTTTGACGCCTTGTAGCGCTACGGTTGTTGCAGCACCGGTGGCCGCGTTGATATGGGCGATTGCCGATTCAGTAAATTCTGCGGGATCGTCTGTCTCCAGAGATTTAACGACCAGCCCCGGCAGAAGTTGTGGCCCGTGGTCTCCCTGGGTAATGCGATCGGTTTGGGCTTGATAGCTCATACTGCAACTGACTTAGAATAAGGTAGGCCGTTATGGCGACAGGTCAAGTTTACCAATCAAATTTACCAGAGTGTCTTCATTTTGACACTCAGGGGCAATGAACAAGGCATGTGGTTGTGGTAAAGTATCAACAATTGGGTTGCTCGAATTTCGGAGCTGCCCATTTTGAACCCTTATTAATGTAGATCAAACGGTTCAGGGATTCCAAACGAAAATTAGAGGAACGTTATGGCGGGTATGTTTGAAGGTAAAAAAGGTCTGATTCTTGGTGTCGCCAATGATCGTTCGATCGCATGGGCGATTGCGGACAAGATCATGTCCGAAGGCGGCGAGTGTGGTTTTACGCATCTGCCGGACCGTGAAGACGACGAGAAGAAGAAAAATCACCGGCGCGTTGCGAAGTGTTTAGAGAAATCAGATCACGAAGCCAAATTCCTTGTCCCGTTAAATGTTCAGGACGACGCGCAAATCGCCAGCGTGATGGAAACGACGAAGAAAGAGTTCGGCAAAATCGACTTCTTGCTGCACTCAATTGCGTTCGCCGATCGTGCTGATTTGCAGCGCGATACGGTTGAAACCAGCCGCGCAGGTTTCAACATGGCGATGGAGATCAGCTGTTACAGTCTGATCGCGGTTGCCAACGCCGCCCGTCCGATCATGTCCGACCGCTCAGCGATCGCGTGCATGACTTACTTCGGTGGTGAGAAATGTGTGCCGGGCTACAACGTCATGGGAATCTGTAAAGCGGCGTTAGATGCCACAATGCGATACTTGGCTTACGATCTTGGTCCTGCCGGCGTACGCGTCAACGCGCTCAGCGCCGGACCTCTGAAGACACTCGCCGGCAGCGCCGCCGGCGTCGGTGACATGTTGAAGATGTACGAACACATGGCGATGACCGGAAAGAACATCTCACACGAAGACGTTGGAAAGTCCGGCGCGTTTTTGTTGTCGGATCTATCCGAAGGCATCACCGGCGAAATCCTCCACATCGACGGCGGCTACAACGCGATGGGATCACCAGGCCGTCTGACTAATATGCTGGCTTAGGAATTCAATCGCAGGAAGGGCAAGAGCGCCCAGTCTACGGTTTTAGATAGGAGTTTTCGTCGTGCGCAAGGCGGCCAAATACGCTACTTGGAAAGTAATCAAAACTTGGTCCTTAGCTCAAGACGAACCCCTTGGGAAACTCGTGCGCCCGCTTGCTTTCCGACGAAACCGTCTAGCACTCCGATCAAGTGTTGCCCCATCGCTTTTTGAACCCGCAAACCAGACGCGATCGTCCCTCGGGATGCCCCTTTGGTTTCCTGCGCTGCACCCATCTCTAAGATGATTTGAGAGCGAGTGTGATCAAAGAAGAACTGCCGGCCAAGACTTGCCCCCACGAGGTCGTCCGTTCGTACAGCCAAAGGTGCTCCGTAGTTTCCCAGATCGGGGCCGGCCATCAAGATTCCTGTTTGGCCCAATGCCGATCCATTGTTGGGCCCGCGTGCGGGAGAGGTAAACTGATCCACGGCCCAGAATGAATTGAAGTAAATCAAATCTTCGGTGCTGTGAGGCGTCCAAGAAGTCTGCGCGAAGAACAACTCGCCTTGGTTGGAGTAGTCCGTCTTTTCACCAGCAGCAATGGAAGTCAGAAAGTGTAAAGAAGTGTTGTAAGTGTTTTCGTAAAGGTGATGTCGACGAATTGAGCTGACGCCCATCGCAAACATATCTCCGAACGCTTCGTCCCCATCGACGTACACGACGTCCATATTAACCGTTCGTTTTGCGAAGTCGCTTTCGGTCAAGAAGGCAAACATTTTCGAACCCGGATCAAAGTCATTCGCTCTCCCCGTTGCGCTGTTGCGGTTGATGCCACGCCATGAAAACACGCCAGTTATTCTCAAATTCAGGTTTCCATTTCCGTTCAGTGTATTGCGTGTGATGGTTAACGCATCGATCGCGTCTTCATTGATCAATAGGCCCTGTTGAGCCAGCAGGGGCATACGTCCAATGGAGAATCCAAAATCCAAGCCACGTGAATCATAAGGATCCAGCCATGGAAAAATTTCGCCAAAGTCGCCTTCGAAAAACAGCGTCTGGACCCTCGCGTTGAGACCGTCGAGGATTCTTCCGTTGTTGAAATTGTACCCCGTAAACTGACGGCTTCCGCTAGATTCTTTGTCCAGAGGCCGCAAGCCAAGCAAGACACGTTCAGTCGCAGTGAGATTTAGTTGGGCGAACAAATCCAAACGGTTTACTTGTTCTGCAACCGTGTCGTTCGAGCGATCTCGATCGAAATAAGAGAACGATGCACGATACTCGCCAAACACCCAAATAGATGGACGCCAGACGGCACCCGTTCTTGTTTCAATCCCTTGATTCAAGTATCCGGGCTCCAGAAACTTCTCGTTGAATTCGTACAATAGTTTCGGACGTGGCGGAACCGGTTGAATTCCAATCGAATAATCATCCAAACCCAGGGTGACGTGGTCGTGTTCCATTCTGAAAATGTTGCCCAGTACACACCCCAATCTCTCCTGACTCCCGGACAGCAATGTTGGTAGGAACTCAATTCGTCGGGCCCATTGAGGAGCGTTTGTTTCGAGACCGGCTAGTTCCGCAGGGGAGACGTAAAGACCTTTGGTCGTCGCACCCGCCGTTTCGTCCTCGCGATCGCCCGTAGGCGCGAGCGTAGACGTTTGGGTGGGAGGAGCGACATTGCTGACAGTAGTGTCGGCGATTGACAGCGTCTCGGATGTCGGCTGTTGCAAGACAGCAATGAAATCATTGACTTGCTTCGATGAATCCCAAGAAACGAGTGCAACCGTATCCAGCCTGTCTTGCCAAACTGGCTTCAACAAGCTTTCCCCAAACACGTTGTTGTTCGTCACTGAGCTATCAAAATAGCTGTTCGTTTGTGCGATGGCCAAGCGCGAGGATAACGTACTTGTATTGCCAAATGTGACCATGAGGCAAGTCACAACAAACAGTTTCATCACGGCAATGCTGTTTGTTTTTGTATTATTTGGCATCGATCACCGCGTGTCTGGTGTGAACGACCACGTGCCCTTTGACCACTTCGTCCGCAATTTGTTTGGCTGACATCCCATAGTCAAAACCCGCGGAGGAAACGGCGTGAATCAAATTGACCGGAACCATCGCTGCGATCAATTGGACATCCGCGTGATAAGGACCATTTCCGGTCAGTTGCTTCCTTCCAATCGTATAGTTGGCCCAGCGATGCCCACCGACTTCGATGTTTTGCTTGTGCTTTCGTGCACCAACAGGGCGTCCTAGAACGGTGAATGGCCGAGTTGCTGGACGTGCAAAGGGCAGCGGATCAAGTGAAAACGGGACAGCGAGAACCTGCTCACGTTCACCGCCCCGTACATTTCGAGTCATAAACTTTGTTTGCAAAGAAAACAGTTGCCGATCAAGCGGCAGTTCTCCGTTGTGGACATAGACTGAATGCCTGTCAAGCACGTCGCCATTTGGGTCGAGCCCCCCTGATACCATTACGATCTTCCCTTGTGAGTCCCGCACGACTATCCGCAAAAAGACGAGGCGTTCGGCATCAAACCCAGTTGGAACTCCGTGTCCATCGGTCCCATTGGATACTTTGATTCGGAAATTCAGTCCCTTGTAGTTGCGCCCCAGGAACTGAACGTCTCCCAACTTATAGCCAGCGCTCAACAATTGATGCCTTGCGACATCCGCCTCTTTAAGTAACTCAAACTGATCTACTAGGATTTCCCGTGCGTCAAATCGCTTCTGCTGGTTTTCCCAGGCAGGAGGGAAACGAAACCCCTTGCTGAGCTTGCGTTCGAAATCGTCCGTTCCCCAACCGGATTGATGGTCAAACTGCAGCCATTGGCGCATCGTTGCCAGACCTGCTTTCAAATCATCTGGCGGAGTATGTTCCTCACGAATGGCTTCTGGGTTGTGCGGAAACAAGCCGGGATGAATAACTGAATAGTCAGGTCCAATCATCATATGATTGGTATGTTTTCGCACAGGAGTACATTGGTTTCCTACGATGGCCGCAGGAGCATGCGCGTAGCCCGAAGCTACGCCCGGCGTCTTGCCCATGTGACAGTCTTGGCAGTTTTGACCTTTTACTTTGGCTGCTGGAGAAGACTTGAACTCGCTGAATGCGTCTTCCAACCGGAATCCATCGGGGCCAAATACATCATGACAACTGCCACATGTAGCAGAAGTCGTCAAAGCGAAAAATGGGACGGAATCCGAGTGTACTTCTCTACTCTTGATTCTTGAATCCTTAGGGCCTGATGTCATTACGCCGTACTTATCCGGATCAGATAACGCTTGTTGCAGAATTTCGTTTCCAAACGGTCCGTAAACAGGTTTGTCTAAGCCGCCGCCCACCAAAGCTTGGCGACCTGATACTTTGCCCCAGTTCTGGTTAACGCGATGACAAACAACGCAAGAAACTCCTTCACGTTCTTCGGGAGGACGATCCAAGTTGCTTTTGGAAATCTCAGTTCCGCGAGCCATCCCGATTGGAGCATGACAGCGAATACAGAAATCGCTCAGCGTCCCGTTTGTTAGCTTATTCAACTTATTAGACATCGCGTTGAATACTGGACTCAGCTGAGCATAAGCATGTGGAGAGACAGACCATTCTCTATAATGGTCTGGATGGCACGATTTGCATTTTGCGGCCGAGGGAAAGGTCACATCGTTGAAGCAGTTGGCGTGGATATTATCCACTGCCAGCTGTTTCACCTCTCTATAGTCATTAGTTTGATGACCGGGGACACTTGCACTGTGGCTTTCTTGGAGGCCGAACTGTTTGGCATCAAGCCTCAAATCGGCCACCTCTATCTCTTTCAGATCGGTAACCTGAGAATTGCTTTTGGCAGTGGCGGTAGGTGATGGCGGGCTGAAGCCAACCTGTTTTAAGTGTGCAGGTGCACGCGAAGACGATACGTTAGCCGATTGACTTTGATGGTCAATTAGACCAACCTCTTTCCGTTGAGTTGGATCAACTTTATAAACGGCTTGATTGACCGCTTGAGTCATGCCTCGCTTGGCAATCTCGTCTTGCGCTGCCTGACAAACTCTGTCAACTCGCAGCTCACGGGTACCGATATCGGAAACCACTTCAGCGTCTTGATGGGCCAAGTTGGCGATAGCAATTGCATCATGCTTGCCAAACACGTTTGCCCAGAAATCTGGTTCCTGTCCGGTGTCTAGGTCGGCATTTATAAGAGAGCCGTCACCAACAGACCGTAATTGCGCGAAAACGCTAGATACGCAGAATCCATGTAGAAATCCCGCTACAACGATGGCGTAAAGCCACTTCTTACCCAACAAAGATTTTGACGACAGACGCATAATCTGTTCCACTAACTCTCGAAAGATACAACGATTGTTACGTATCGTCGGGTTTTAGTGAAAAATCCACTTGATCTGCTTATGCCGATCGCGAACAGTTCCGGGCCGTCCTCAAAGTTCGCCATGCCTCCCCAGTCTAACGGGTCAAGCATCAACAATATCGAATTTCCTGTTGATTAAAGCTTGATATTCCAACGGCAAATCTTCTTTAGTTTGCTCATCGGACATGATAGTTGTGGCATTTAAGGCAACTGTCACCCGCAGAGTTTTGCTGGTGACACTGGCTGCAATTGGATTTCTGCAATGGAGAAAAGTCACATTTGAATTTGGCCGAGTCTAAGGCCAGACATCCCCATTGGTTTACGTACTCGGCCCGAAAGAAGCTTTCGCTGTCATGCCTTTCTTTCAAGCGATGACATTCTAAGCACTCGTTGTTGGCCTGTGTTACCATATGAGATTTGTGTGAAAATTTGGTGAACGCATGATTTTGATTCGCTACCACTCCGCGCCAATTTATGACGACCTCTTTATCACTACGATCAATCGTGTGGCACTTTACGCATCGGCCTGGTGCATGAGGCGATGAAACATCACTTAGCACCTCATTAATCAACGCAGTACGACGTTTGTCATTTGAATTGCTGGCGAGATGAGCAACGGAATCGAGCAGTTTCTTTAAAACTGGATCTGCGTGTCCAACGGGACGGTATCGCAAGGTTAGATCTGTATCTTGCAAATACCACCCACTTTTGATTGTCTCTACATCACGTCGCTGGTCTTGAGAGATTTGATTGAGATCACGATCATCGACTCGGCTCGCAAACTCAAAACCTTGGCCCGTTTTCCTAGAGCGAATCTCTTTTTTTAAAACAGGAAACCAACGATCTTGGATCTGTTTGAACTGAGCAGTCGGTATCAAATCCAATATTGTTTTTATTTCATTATGCGCCAACTGCCCCGCCGTCGACTTGCCAGTGGTAGGTGGCAGATACTTGCCTTGGCTCCAGGCAAGAATGTTGTGTTTTAGCACCCAGGCCAGGTCCTCAACAGCGGTCAAGACATCCGCCGATGCATTCTTCAAATCAGCAAGATTCAAATTCTCTACTTGAGGACGTATCTGTTCAAATTTTGAGTCAGCAGATAGTAATAGTTTCATCAATGGTGGCAACGCACCAGAAGCTTGTGGGTGTAGCGGCGTTGATTCAGGCCACAATCCAACTCCGACTTCATCGGCGCCCATTCCTGCTCGATCAATCGCGGGAACCCCAATTGCTGCCCAACCGATTGTTGAGTCGTCGGTGATTTGTTTCTCATGGCATTGTGCACAAGTCTGTTCAAACGGGCGTAACTCCATCGTCACGCCTTTCGCGTCGACAACGTGGCATTGGACACACGCGGCTTGGGTATTAAAACCTCGAGCCGAATCCTTGTCCGCTGATGCATGTTCATGAAAGTGCTTATTGAAGTGTGTTGAGTGATCAAAATAGATTCTTGTTCGGCGCTGAAATGGATATTGATCAAATTCCGGATGTCCTTGGGAGAAACTTGCAAACGAACTTACATGGCAAACTTGGCACTGTTGATTGGTCAACAATTTTAGGTCGGCTTCTTCCCCCTGATGTTCTTTATGGCATGCCGCACAATCCAAGTCACCATGGAGGTGCGCCGTCCCGACCATTGATTTGGACAGCGAAGTCATCCAGTCTCGCACCGCCGGACCGTTTTCTTCCTTAGTTTGTACTGCTCGGTTATGAGCAGTCTTTGTTAGCTGGGCGATCTGCTGAGCGCTTGAAGAGTGCGGCTTGTTGGGGTTTTCTCCGAAATCGTGGTGGCAAACCAAGCATTTTTGCGTCTCCAGGTGGTTGGCATGAGGGCTTGCCGCTACCAAAGTCCAGCCGCCAACGTCTTGCTCCGCCGCACTATGACAGTCGATACATCCATTGGGAGTCGCTGCATGTTGATGCGTCAGTGGCCCCGGCGAAATAAGTCCGGTGCGAGCAGGAAATGCCATCAACAAACAAACCATGCCAACCGATGCGGCGGCCGTGAATATCGTTACTTGACGCCGCCAGCTGACCACGTTTCGAACAGGAATGCAGGGCGTGAACTCTCGGCAGCACTTTCCATCGGGCAGCGGTCCCTCAGCACATCGCCCCCCAATAGAAGCAGCCCGTGTGCAAATCCAACTGTCACCGGATTTGCCTGGTTGACATTGAAAACTTGCTTGGCATTGCCCTGTTCGGGTTGGACCAAGCGTACATGGGCATCCACCATCTCCTGAATTCCCACAACGCCAGACTTGATTAGGCCGCTCATAGTCGCGGTCTGGGAAAACCTGGTCACCTGGTTGAACCTCATTCATCCGATCCCTCGCGAGAAAGCAAAGACTAACAACATGTGAACGGTAGAGAAGATAAGAAGAGCACATGAAACGGGAACGTGCACAAATAGCCAAGACTTCAACGCCAACTGCAACGCGTACTGGTAATCCAAACTGTCTTTGCGGCGGATCGCGACCGCAATTCCTTCCAACGTTTCGCGCTCAAAATCATTTACATAGCGTTGAAAGTCGTTGAGTTCACGCAGCAGGCTTGATCGCGGCCGAGTGGATTGAATCAAGTGAGAAAGGACATGTCTGGGTCGCGTGAAAAAGCTCCGCAAACGATTTCGGTAGAAATCAGAAATCGCCGATGAGTTGGTCTGGTTGGCACACTGTTGGACCAATTCTTTTACGTCTTCGCGAATCAAATACAATTCTCTGGGAATCTTTTCGAATAAGACTTCGCCGCCGCGTGTGGTCAGGCGTTTTGCCAATTCACGTGACAGAACCCAGCCAACAACGCCGCTTAGAAACGTTAACAAATAGATTGAGGCCAAAGCAATTTCAAAACCCCCCCTTGGTAAATGCCAACACAAATGAATCCCAAATAGTACACCTGAAAACAGGCCCGAAAAAATATGAATCTGCAACCACAGCTCAGACGACCCCAGCGGCAAGAAACGTATCTTCTTGCGTAAGCTGTATCCGGTCAGGAAGAAAAGCACAGCATACAGAAGCAGCCCTGAGTACGTAGCAATCGGCAGCAGGGCAATATCCAGCAAGCGAAAAAAGAACCACGTTCCTACGCTTAGGATAGCCAGCAATAGCCCGCCTAACATTCGCTTCCTGCTTCGCCAGTTCATCTCACCTGTCAGTCTGTCTTAAGCCATTGAGCAAGCTGATGGGTATCGCCCATGTCCATGCGCACCATCGCTCCATGAGGGCATGCCCTTTGACACGCCGGTCCGCCCAGTTGATCAAAACACAAATCACACTTCGTTGCTTTTACGATCGGAAGTTGGGATTCTGAGTCCCGAATATAACTTCCGTCTGGATGACGGATTTCGACCATTCGGATCGCACCAAAGGGACAGTTATTAGAACACGCACTGCAACCAATACAAGTTTGGTCATTGATGACGACCGTTCCTTGAGAAATATCCCGATGGATCGCACCGGTTGGACATTCGATCATGCAAACCGGATCCTCGCAGTGCATGCAAGCTCCGGTAACCATGACGTTGTTCTGAATTGGGCCAGTACGCGAAAATCTTGGATTGTTGTCGTGAGTGCTCGCACATGCCTTCACACAATCGTCGCAACGCGTACAACGATCCATGTCGATCAACATGGTTGCGGTTCCATTGACGTATCGCTTCTCAACGAGAAATTCAATGAAGTCCTCGTTGATTTTCTCAAACGGCTCGGTCGATCGCGGGTCGGGTCGGCGCTTCAGCGGTTTCTTGTCCAGTAGTAATTCTTCAACGACGCGTGTTGGTATTACCACTACCGTAGCAATTCCTATTGCGCGCATTGAATGCTTTAGTTGGCCTGGGTTTCGTTTTTGCCAGCTTGCTTCGATCTCTTCCATACCAAACACATGGCCCGGTCCCAAATACCCGACGGTCCGATGCCCATTTTCAAATTTTTTGGTCACCCGAGCCAGGCCACTGCGCACGATTAGGACGCCGTTGGGGTGATCGCCCTCTTTGGCGATTAACGGTTCTAGCGTGGAATCCTGTTTTCGCGGATCGTTTTTTCGAGCAAGCCGTTTGAACGATGCGGCCCAGTCGTACTTCCCGTAAGTCTCGAATTCCGCTGCTTCGACCAGACGTTCCAGCTGAGCTTCATTCAAATGGCTGAAAATAGGCGTGTTGAGCAAAAACCATTTCAACGCGCGTTCCCTGAAAACCGTGTCGATGTGAGCCCGAATACCAGGATCACCACGCATTAAGTCTCGCAAGCCTTGCCAGCGAATCTCTAGCAATCGTGTCGCCTGATCGGCAACTACTGTGGCTTGGCGAGGTGTTCGCCCAAGGGCCGAAAGTTCGCCAAAAAACTGCCCGGCTTCAATCGTTGCGGTTCGTTCTTCTTTCAACACAGTAGCAAAATCGGGTAGGAATATTCGTGTTTGTTTTCCACTCTGTTGCCCGGAGATGCCTTGATTGTTTTCGTAGGTTCGCACGTCACGGACTTCCGGTCCCAGCTGTCCATTGAACACCTGTGCCATCAATTGAAAGAGATTTTTTCTTTTCGGTTTCTGTTGACCCCGCAGCGCCGTCGATGAATCACCGGTCGATTCCAAGTCCGCGCGAAGGCTACCCGAGAGAACGAAGAAAGCCGAATTCCCCCAGTCGCCTTGGCGAACCACAATCTCGCCGCGCTCGTACGATGTTAACCTAGCATCATTTCGCAGAATTCCGCGCGGGTTTACGCGGCCGGAAAAGTTCTTCAAATCGAGATCTTTGAACGGGGCAGCGGCCATCAGTTCATTAACTTCCGAATCCCCCATCTTATCCGAAAAGGGAATGGCCCAGCGTTCTGGACGTCGAATTAGGTTTTTCCGCATTACAGTAAACCAGGTGGCGCTAATTGAATGTAGTGGAATTGCGTAAGCCTCCGGGACTTACTCGGTTTCCGATTCCAAACCCTGTGGCTTGCCATCGGGAAATCTGGGATCATAAGCCCCGTCAAAGTAGTCTTCAGGCAACAACTCCAGCTCGTCAATCGCGCCTAATTGATTTCCGTTGCGTTTCCCAAACCGAATTGCTTCAATCGCAATTGCGTCAGCCGCTTGAATGTACAACGAAGCTTCCTCTTTGTTGAATCCGTCGTCGTCAAGCTTTTCCCAGATCGGTTCCACAACCGCAATAACAGCTTTGATCTCGGTAAATTCAGGACGATCAAGAATCGATGAATTACCTGCTTCCTCAGCCTTTTCTTCGTCCATCTCATCAATTTCTTCAACCACATCCTCAGCCAACAATTCATAAGCATCTTCGATTCGACTGCACATTGCGTCCGAGAAATCGTTCTCTTCAGATGCGCGTGCCAAATTTCGCAGCGAGACTTCTAAGTCGACCATCTGTCCAAGCAAAAACATGACTCTTAACCGGCCGGTCACGCTCCGCCCTTGGCCATGCCGAAACGGATCCAACCATAAAGAAGCCGCTTTCTCGTTTACGTGTTCGTTCAGGGCAAAGTTGTGGCGGACTTCCCCTAACGACTTGGCCACCATTTCGAATCCTTCACCATGTGCATGGCCGGCTTTAGATAGTGCTTCGTCACCCAGCACATGGCAATCGTAGCAACGTTTGGTCATCGCATACAAATTGCTCGACCGCCGCAAACCCGCGTTTTCAATACGCAGCTGTCGTTGAGAATAATGTTCGTATGTTTCATGCTCTCTTAACGTATGAGCCGCTCCATAGACACCGTGTGCGTTTAGCCAGCCTTGTTCTCCTAGCGACTGCCCGTGGCAAGATTCACATGAGACACCAGCAAACACCGTTACTCGCCCATTATGCTTGGTTTCTTGTGTCCCATGGCAGTTGATGCAAAGTGCCGAACGGGTGATGTCGATGGGACGAATGTCCAGCTTTTTGGCGTACTCCAAAGCACTTTCGGATGTTCGCAAGAGATCAAACGCTCGAGTCGCGTGCTTAGATTTCTTCCATGCTCTAACTTCTTGTTCGTGGCAATCTATGCACTGCCGGTTGCCGGCCATGCAACCCGCATTGTGCCACTTGGTACGTAGTTGGGTTTGATCGCGTTGGATAAGCAACTCAGCTTTAGCCTCGGCCTTCTTGATTTCTTTGTGACGTTGTTCCTCTTGCTCTTCGAGCTTTTGCTCAGCCGTTTTCTTGTCAGCTTCGTCTTCATCTTCCTCCTGGAGAATGTGAAAAGCAGGAACAATCCAAGCGTAAGCCTTGGCAGGCAAGCCTCCAATGATCGCCGCAATGAAAATTACAATCAGACAAAACACAGCATTGAGCGTTGATGCGCTGATCACCCACCGGTGCTTGTTTGATTCATTGAGCTGCATAATCGTTCCTTCCATGCTCGACCGTTCCATTTCAACAGCAATCCCGAACCAACCCAGAAAAAAATGGCCAGAACGACAACGTCCTAATTGCCGTATACTTCGCCGATCACCTTGTCGCGTATCTTTATATCGGGAAGCTTGCTTCCAGATGGATCTGCTCTAATAAATGTTGCTGTCGCAGCGGCAACGTTGTCTGCGATTGTGGTGTATGTTGCTTTGTCGTTATCCTGAATCTTCTTTAAAGTTCGTTTGCTTGCTACTTTGGCTGCTTCAAGTACAGGCTCTAAACTCGCGATCTCTAAATCACCCAAGTCATCTTGTAGATCATCAATTCGATCGTTTAATTCATCTCCTAAAGTTCCACGCTTCACCGAGGTAACGGTGGCTCGGAGCCGCAAGCTGATTTCTAAATCGGCCAGCTTCCCCGCAACGTGCAGCAAACGTTTTCGCGCCGTCGCTGTACGCTCCTCGCCATTTCGAAACGCATCAGTCCAATTCGTGGGCGCTTCGGAATTCTTGTCAGGGGTGAGTAAAAAATTGTGGCGAACCTCTCCGCCAAGCCACTCCACCAAGTCGAATTTTGAACTGATTGGATGCCCAGCCTTAATCAGAGCCTCGTTGGGTACCAAGTGACAGTTCAGGCAGTTGCGCGCGATTCCAACAGGATCATTCGAACGAATCATTCCTGACTGCTCGCAACTGGCATCGCGTTGCGAGCGATGTTCGGGCGTTTCCTTAAGTCGATCTTCCAACAAAGCCACCATTGTCTTTGAGCTTGCCACCTCCCCGCCAACTCCGAAATCGTAGTGAGTCTTCAACCAGCCGTTGGTCCCGCCAGCACCACCATGACAAGACTCGCACGAATTTCCTTTCAACACAGCCAGCTGACCATCGACCGATTGATGGGTGCCATGACATTTTGTACAGGCTGAATCGCCCATAATGTTGGTTACTCCAATCGCTTTAGCGAATTCTGCAGCTTTGGTATGTTCGAGCAGACTCCATGCCTGCAAGTTGTGGGATGACTTTTCCCAAGCCTTGGTTTCGCTTACGTGGCACTGAGCGCATTGATCACGGCCAACCACCTTTTCTGGAGGCGTTGTTTGTTGGCTGTAGACCAGCGGGCATAACCCTAGAAAGAAAATGGTTGTCAAAGCGGATTTCAAATGTGGTTGTTTGCGCATCTTCAGAGATAGATAGAAAGAGAAATATTTCGGGCATGCTCAAACGCTGCACCTAGGGGAGCGGAACACCCATTGTCTAGATTTAACCATCCAAAATCAAGTCGGATTGAGGTTTGGCAATACATGTCAGGCAGGACTTATCTTCGGGAGTAATCCCAGGCGCGACAGAGTAGAAAACTTTACCCGACTTGATAGCAATATTGCAAGAACCACAATTACCAGTTCGGCAGCCCGAGGGCAATTCGACTCCGTGATCTTCAGCCAATTCAAGAAGATTGTCATTCTCGGGATTCCAGTTCGCTGCCACTCCAGACTTTGAAAATGTCACTGTGCACGGAGGGTCCGGTTGCTGGTTTCCGCTCTTGTTTTGCTGCTTGATTTTTTTCTTGATCGCGGCAGGGCCGAAGGCTTCAGTCTTGATTTGTGACTCAGCAACTCCCCATTTTTGCAATTCGGCAGACAACGAGCTCATCATGCCTTGGGGGCCGCAGACGAAAAATTCCATATTCGTTACGTTTAAGTACTTTTTGATCAGCTCAATTTCAATCCGCCCACGATGTTGAAACTCTTGGCCTTCGACCTTTAGGTCCTTTTTGCTCGGATCGCTGTAGCAAATAATCAAACTGCAATGTGGGTAATCCTCCAGCGCTTCCAGCTCTTCTTTAAAAGCATGCTCTTCACTGTTCCGTACGCCATAAAACAAATAGAATCTCCGTTTTGTGTCGGCTGCGATAATACTTTTGGCCATACTTAGAAGAGGCGTGATTCCAACTCCGGCGCCAATTAGAACTGCCGGTCGAGAAATATACGGATCAAGCACAAAATTTCCCTGCGGCGATTGCACATCAATTATGTCGCCTTCCTCCAACTGCTCGTGCAGGTAGCCCGACACCAAACCGGCCGACTTAATTGTCGGGTCCGCCGACGGCATTATCTTCTTCACCGTTACTCGATAAAATCCATCCTGATTGTAGGAATCAGAAATCGAATAACACCTCACCACGGGTTTTTTCTTGCCATGAATGTCTAAGCGGAATGTCAGAAATTGCCCAGGCCGGTAGTTTGGGAGCGCTTTGCCATCGTGCGGGCTGAGATAAAAGGAATATAAGTCTTTCGCCTCACGCTTTTTAAAAAGCACTTCGAACTTGCGATAGCCGTTCCAACCAGCTCCGTTCCTTTCAAACTCGCGTTTGGCGACGGCGATTTTTTGGTCGAACAACTGCTGCGTTGCGATACGCGTAGTCTCATGGAACTGAGCACGGCGCCATTCATTTCGCAGCAGCCCAATCAGCCATAGCAACACCATCGTGATCAGTAAGATACCGATTGCAAGTACCAGATAATTCATCAATTCAACCTAAGCTAACAAAAATAGCCTCTTACTCATATTACTCTTTTTCGTCTTCACAACCAGTTCAAGCCAGCCATACTCAATTTGGTTGTTAGAACTAACTGATTTTCAACCCGATAAACGATCGCCATATTTCCACCTTCTCATGTTTGAAGGCGTTGCGGCAGGTAATTGAGAAGCAGAGGGCTTTATGGGATCGCTCAACTGAACTGCTTGCACAGGTATCTCTCTGCGCCTCACAACCCGCAAATATGGCAAGGCTTGCCAGTTTTTGCCTCGCGCTACTAACTCAGCCAAAGCGACCGAAGAAATTCAGGTTGTAGCGAAGTAGCTGGGGAATCTCTGCTCAAGAACACCCCTTACGCGTTGCCGTTCTCTCAACGAGAAAAAACCATCGCTCCAAATTGTACTTGCCGCGACAGCGAGGATCATCAATGTTGAGACTAATGGCCCTGCCACCAGAACAATTGGAAGCATAAGGGTAGCCCAAGTCGAACCCGAGAATCGAAACTCGACTTTGCCAGCCAGAAGCAGCATGGTGAACATCGAAGCGATTGTGGCAAAAAACATACTCACCACGATCGACATCGGGCCCATTAAAGGAAGAAGCAGGAACGTAAGCGCGATATTGATTACCAATGCTACAAGAAACGCGATTGCTCCCCACCAGCTTCTGTTTGCACACCAAAACGCGTTTTGGATGATAAACGTAAGTCCGTAGATGACAGTCATTGCCAACACCCATGGCAGCATTTCTAGCGCGAGATCGAAGCGCTCACCTAAGAATCGAGTAAACACGGTCGGTGCAGCGATCATCACGGCGATCGCGACAATCGTAGTTCCCACAGAAAATAGTTTAAGCAGAGTTTCCAGTTTTTGAATGGCTGAGCTACGGTTGCCCTGTTCCCAATCGCTGGCAAGATGTGGCGTCGCCATCGCGGAAATGGTAGCCGCAAATTGCGATATCAAACGAGGCACAATCGTCGCGGTGTGATACTGTCCTACCAAAAACAGTCCGACGCATTCGTCTTCGCTGGCATGCAAAAGCAGCAATCTTCCACTCATGCTAAACGCGTTGCCGATAAAAGTTGCAACCCACACCGCCAATGCGAAAGGGAGGATGACTCTCATCATTTCCCAAGCGTCCCCAAAAAGGCCACCCAAGTTTTGGAAAAGCGGCATAGCATTTTCTTGGCTCTCCCCAACGATCAATCCATTGGCTTCTGCTGATTGAGCCAAAGCTGATCGTAAACGGTGAATCAGAAAAATTGAACCAATAATGCAAGCAATTGAATATGCGATTACTACCGCTTCCGATCCATACGCCATCAACGGAATCAGCAGCAAACATAAAGTGGCGAATCCGATGCCATGGATTGCCTGAACCCAAGCAAAGCTTGTGTGCAATCTCAAAGCGCTAGTTAACGAGCAAAGGTAATTAAAGACAACGACCAAGCAAAGCGCCGGTAGCAACTGCCACAGCCAAGATGTATCAGAATTCGAATGAAACCAGAACTGGCTGACCTGCTTGGGAAACAGCATCATCAAGCCGATGGCTAACACCAGTGGCATCAGACAAGCGATCGCTGTCACGATAATGAAGCGATCGGTCTTTCCCTGGATTCGGTAACGCTCTGCAAATCGCCCAAACGCTCCCGGGATGCCCATTACCACCAGTGGCCCCAAGGCCACCAGAAACCCAAAAGAAAGGTCCCAACGACCTAGGTCATCGCTTTCGAGCCATCGGCAAACAACAAGCGAACGCCCCAATCCAACGAAACGCTGTAGGATCGCAACGACCGTTATTGCCGCAACTCCAACGGCGAACGACTGGCCCCATTTAATTTTCTTCGAGTCCGACATGGCTGCTTTCGGTTAATCCACACTGACCAGAGCGGTATCTGGAGCTTCCAAAGCAGGCGGATTCGTGCTGTTTGCGATGACGGCAATTGTTGTGTTGTCCGTGTTAACGAGACGCTTGTTCGATTGGTTGATGCTTGCGCAGCCGTCGTTATCGGTGGGAACACTGGATATGATTTCCAGAAAGTTGGGTTTTGACTTGCAATCGAAAGTCCAACTGCGCTTTGTTTGCAAGTCGCCGTTGGAACTCAGCCAAGCCCAATTGAAGAACTTGAATCCGAACACTCGACCGACTTTGCGGCTGCTGAATTTTCCGTGCGCGTTAACTGCGGCTTTGTGGCATGGACTGACCGCGAGAAAGATTGGATTCTTCCCATGCCTTTTCGCTTGGCGAATCGAGTAAACAAGAAGGTCGTTGTAGTCACCCTTTCCCCGGTGCTCCTTAAGCAGCATCGCCGCAAACAGCCAACCTGCGTCTTCAGGCAAAACATACTTGAATCCGAACGAAGGCTCATAATGTTCTTGTTCACCGATCCAAAGGCCCCCGACCAGCTTTTCAGATTCGGGCTCCGACCCTGATCCCGAATTGGCTTTGCTCAAGCCGAAACCCAATGGAAACTCATTGGAGCAATCGACGTCTCCAACCATCGTCAACTCCCTTAGACTCTGGCGCTGCTCAAGACTCGACATCTGGCGCAGCGAGCCGCGATCTCCGAAAGTTGATAGGTCAACAAGGTCGCCATCAATTTCTAGCACATCGATGACCGTGTATCGAAATAGCCAGACTGGCATTAGCCGGTTGAACGCAATGGCGATGGTGTAGACAATTCCCCTTCGCCGGATTTTTGCAAGTAAATTCATCATTTAGAGTTGGCCCTCCATTGCAGATTGTCGGTTGCCCAAATTCGTATCGACGATCGGAACGCCCGGGTTGCGGAGTCCCTTGACCTGTCGAGCTGCACGCAAAGCCTTTGATTTTATGCTTGAGTAGCGGCAGTAAGTGTAGCTAGGCTCCAAACGTGTGACCCAGAATCGTTTGTAGTCCAAACACGTCGGCCCTAAATCCAGAACCCGATCACCGCGTTCAAAACTATCGCGAATCAGACGAGACCACAGCGCGTTGCCGGGGGCAAATTTGGCGTATTGAGGATCGAAACCAATGCGATACAGATCCACGTATCCTTTGTAGTGATAACCAAACGCATAGGCGATGGCTTGATCGTCCAGATAAAGTAGACTCACGTCGATTGAGCCTGCGCGAACGCCGGCTTGGTAGGCATCTCGTAAGAGCGGATTCACATCTTCGTGATGTAGTGTGTTTCCATTGGTCAGATCTTTTTGCCAGCTGATGCTTGAGATTCGTTCGCAAGCCTCAAAAACCTCCCAGCGTAGATCACATTGGGTTGAAGGATCAGAAACCTCTGGTCGGAATCGTTCCCATCGCACATCGCCAAGTTCATTCAACCGCCTTGCACACCGCTCAACGTTCCGCCGCCGATTTTTTTGCTTTCTCCGTGACTCCCAGTACGTGTCCCAATCATCGGTGAGATCAATCTGGCCGACACGAGAGTCTTCTTGGCACTGTTTGTTTATCAGTTGGATGCTTGTTACTTCCTGATCCACCTCAACACTGGGAAGTGTGGTTTTGAGATCTGGAATAGCAGTCAATTCCAGGAAATCAAATTTGCGTTTGGATGCGAACAGGTAGTCGATCGCCAAACTGAGCGTCTCGTTGGGGTGGGACGAAACAGGCCCGAAGAAACTTCCCCAACCATCGAGAGGGAATTTAGCAACCTTCATTTCGCCAAGGGACGTCTTTACTCGAGCGATCACCAACGGGACGAATCCAACGATCTTCTCGCCATCTTTTACCCCGATAACGAAGTGATCTTCTTTCTCTGTGCCATGATCCCAACGCACGTTTAACCAGTCGATTGACTGCATAAACGAAGCGTGTGGAGTCAACGACAGCATTTCCATCCAGTCACAGCGATACTGTGAGAGTTGTTCAGCGTTGTTGATTTCGAAGCAATTAAACATTTGTGGATTCTTTCACCCAGACTTAGTTGGCAGTGGAGATTGCGCTACTGGCGACAGGAATTGAGAGTGCTGGAAAGTTTACGGGCGAAGTGTCGATTGCACGCGCGGCCGTCCAGCCGAACCAAGTCGAGTCCTGGGTGTTTGTCTCGAAGCCTGCTTCCTTGAGTTCGCTAGCGACTTCTTCATCGGTAAAGTGGTGATGGTAAAGCGCTGATTCTGGATCCATGTGGTCGCCAACTGCGACCAGTGATTTGCCGCGACCGAGGATCCTACGGATTAGGTTGGCCATCTTTTGTTGAAGCGTAAATGTCGGCTGCTGATCACACGCCCGTTCTTCGCAGATGTAGTAAGACAAAATCAGTGGTGCTCCGGGCTTGAGCTGATTTCGAATTGAACGCAGAAAATCAATTCGTTCTTCGCTCTTACGAATGTGAGAGTAATAGTGGCGAGCCACAAAAGCTGCTTCGAACTTCGTGTTGGCCGATGGAATCTCGTATCGTTGGGCATGCTGCAAGGTTTGGTTTGGAAGATTCTGATCAAGCCATTGCTTGGAAACTTCAAACAGCCGTTGGCCGAACTCAACACCGTCGACGGAGTATCCTTGTTGATTTAGCGCGACCAATTCCTGCAGCCCGCCAGCAGCGACGACAAGAACTGAACTATCGGCTTCGAAGTTGGCTTCGGTGCATCCTCTTATCCAGCCTTCAAGCTCGTAACTTTCGGGGGCAAGCTCAATAGACTTTGTTTCGTCGTAGGGGTAAGCATCGAACGAGGTGAAAGTCTCATCTTTGATCAACCCCATTGCTAAAGCAGATTCGAGCATCTCCCACGTACGAATAACTTTGTGGCGAATGGACTGACTTATATCAAGGCAGCGAATTGAGAACGGTCGAGTGGTTGGTGTCACGAGTTACCCTTTGTGAAAATTGAAAAGGACTATTTGGTTTTGCGGGAAGCGCTAGATCTAAAAACGTAGCACGCGATATGCCAATCGAAGTAAGAAAGCGGTTTGCGGATCAATCGCTCAGACGCGTGGTGAATTCGCAACAATCTATTTGCATCAAGTGTTGTGGAAATCCAACATCTTGGCCGATATTGCGGAGTTTTCGTTTGGCATGGTGATTGCGTCTGCTTCTCAAACTCACCCAAAGAATATCTTGGAGCTACACATGGGATCAGTAATTGTCGTCGACCAACTTCAGACGCTCGCCGATTTGGAAACAGATTGGGCGCGTATGGCGAACGACCTACCCTTTTGCCATCCAGGATGGATGATGCCTTGGTGGGATGTTTATGGCCAAATCCCCTCACGAAAACTCTTCTTTATCTGCGTCTTAGACGATCAGGGAAGCCCGATTGGTATGGCTCCTTGGTACCGCGAGCGGAATGCTCTGGGCGGACAAGTCATCAAATTTCTTGGGTCGGGCGAAGTCTGTTCTGATTATTTAACCGTTTTGAGCAATCCGGGCGATGAAAAGGTCGTCGCCGAGCATCTTGCTAAATGGCTGACACTGTCCTCAGAGGTCAACTGGGATCAATTGCGTTTCGAAAGCGTCCCTAAGGTTGGCCATACATCGCTGGATCAGCTAATTGAAAATCTTGGCGACCAGGGCATGGGCATTTGCAAGACACAAAAAGACTCATGCTGGAGAATTGAGTTGCCCAATGATATGGACGAGTATCTAAAGAGACTGTCTCGAAATCAACGTTATCAGATTGGCCGCTTGTCTCGAAAGCAGTTCGAAACTGGCAACGTCACTGTAGAGATCGCGACTTCTCCTCAACAACTGGAAATGCAATGGCCGAAACTGGTAGATCTACATCAGAAACGTCGTGAATTTCTTGGAGAGCCCGGTTGTTTCGCGAATGTGAAGTTTAAGAAATTTCTGCACGATGCGACGTTGAAGCTTGGCGAAACGGGGAACGCAACAATCATCGTGTTGAAAGAAGATGGGCAACCCGTTGCAGCCGAACATCAACTGCTTGGCTCGTCTACTGTTTTTGCATATCAGTCCGGGCTCGATCCCGATCGATTAGAAATCTCTCCGGGAAAACTGGCGAATTACGCAACAATCCAGTCTGCCATCGCTGGCAACAAGAAGTACTTTGATTTTTGCCGAGGAAACGAACCATACAAAGCAATGTGGCGAGCTGATCCGGTCCACTGCGATGAAATTCGAGTGATTTCAAACAGAATTTCAGCCGGAGTTAAACACCAAATCTGGTCAGCCTCGCAGCATATGAAGACTTGGGTGAAACAAACGATGGCGAGTTGAGCCCGCTAGAACGACGAACCTTGATAGACGGTTCTTTTCTTATTGGACGGCGAAAAATTCCTTGCGATGTGGATATTACTATGAAAAACCAAGAAGACATTTTTGATGTGTTGATTGTTGGGGCTGGTATTGCTGGCGTCGTCGCTGCTTGGGCTTTGAATGCCAAAGGGCGAAGAGTGGCCTTGGTCGACCCCCAGCCAACAACGTCGCCCGTCTTCCGGGCTGAAAGAATTTCTCAACAAGCCGCGCAAACTCTTAAAGAGTTGGGCCTGTTCGACAGGCTCGAGCGTATTGCAAAACCACTCAAAACAACTGCGACAATTAAGGGTTCCAGAATCGAAGACGTTTCCTCAAACACGGATTATTCAACTCCGCTGTGGCAGTTGGTTGCCGAGTTACGTAAGAACTTGTCTTCAGCCGGGATCACTGTACTTGTCGACCGAGCAGACTCAGCGGAAACTTCTCCCAAAGTGCAAACGGTACAACTGCATTCTGGCAAAAGCGTACAGTGCCGATTGTTGGTCGTTGCGACTGGCAATGCTAAGCCGCTTCTAAAGAGCCTTGGGATCCAGCGGGACGTTATCAGCGAAAAACACTCCACGACTTTCGGTTTCGACATCGAGTGCGGAGAGGACTTCAAACTACCGACTGATTCGGTTTCCGTTCGCATTTACAAAGACGGGGCAGACTACCTCAACATTTTTCCAACTCCAGAAGGCAACTACCGTGGCAACTTGTTTACCTACTGGCCAACAGGCGGTGAACAGGTTCGGCAATTCGCGAAAGGAGATGTAAACGAAATCCTAACTGAGTTGGCCCCGCGAATGAAAGAAGTTACAGGAGACTGGAGAGCCGTCGGCAAAGTGCAATGCGGTTCGATGAGCGTCGTCAAATCAAAGGGCGCTCATGGACCCGGTTTCGTTCTGATCGGCGATGCGTATGGCCGAATCTGCCCTTGCCTTGGAAACGGAATTCAAAAAGCGCTAGAGGATGTGCTTTCCCTTCGAAAATATCTGCCTCAATGGCTTGAAACAAAAGCTACGTTAGAGTGGAAAACCATCTCGGAGTACTACCAAGATCCCTCAAGACAAGCACTGGAAGATCATCTCTTTAAATACTCGCTATTCATTAGGGATCGCTTGATCAACAACCAATTGGGATGGCAACTTCGTCGTTTTTACTACGACCGGTTACCACTGGTACTTCGCCGTTGCGTCAGAGGGCTGGTCGGAACGTTGAAGAGCTTGAAGCCACAACAAACAGCCCAAATTCGGCACTAACCAACAACAAATAAAAAGGCAGTCCTGGCAGGAGGCTTGCCCAACAAATCGTCCTGTCATTGAATAATTCCTTTTCCTGGAGAACCAACATCATGATGTCTAACCTACTTCCTACAATCCTTCATCAGTTTCCATTAGATCGTGGTCATTTGAAGATTTACAATTTGATTTCCGATAAAGCAAAAGCCGGATTCGACGATCTTCCTCAGCCGGTCCAAATGAAATCAGGAGTCCAATTGTATGTTCGGTCGGAAGACCATCTGTCTCGCTGGTTTCGTTGTTTCGGGACTTATGAACCAAAGACGACCAAAGTTCTTCGAAAGCATGTTAAAGCAGACGAAGTGTTTGTAGATGTTGGGGCAAACCTCGGCCTCCACAGCCTTCAAGTTGCCAAAAATGTTGGATGTAATGTCGTTTCTTTTGAGCCGCATGGAGAGACAGCAGATTGTCTTGACAAGTCAATTGAACTGAACGGACTTGATCAGCAGGTCAAAGTCATGAGAGTTGCATTATCCAATGAAGATGGAACGGCGACTTTGGTACAACCGCTGACACACGCTGGCAAGTCGGCTTTAAAAGGCCCTAATCCGAATTTTCGCGAAGGTGGAGAAACGGAAGTTCCTGTTTCTAAACTGGATAACCTAACCGAATTCCAAGAGCATCTGACAACACTAGGAAAGCGTGTTGGGCTTATCAAAATGGATATCGAAGGAGCCGAAGAAATGGCGCTACGTGGCATGGTTGGCGTACTCAAAGAGCATCGTCCTGCCATCGTAATGGAACTCTATGATGGTAATCTCTTAGGGTTTGTTTCATCACGATCGGCCGTGATCTCGTTCCTTGATAGTCTTGGATACGAATTGGTCGATGAGTTTGAATGGAACGGACTGTTCTTGCCAAAGTCTGCGTAAGAAAAATTGGAAGTATTCAATCGTCGGACGGGCGCTCCTGCCCGTCCGGAATTTTTCATTTTTGATTATCCAAATCGTCCGGCAAGAGTTCTCAACCTACGGTTTGAATAGGATCGAGATCCAATTAGCGACGGTTGCCGCCCAATAGGCCGGCGCGGTGAAGGAAGTAGAGCAACGTTAACAGGGTCGTGAAGAATGCCGCGACGTAAGTCATCGCCGCAGCACCCAGTACTTTATCAATCCCGTCGCGCTCTTGTTCGGAAACGATTCCGGCTTCTACGACCAATTGTTTCGCGCGGTTGCTGGCGTTGAATTCAACAGGCAGCGTTACCAGTTGAAACAGCAACAGTAATCCATACAAACAAGCGCCGATGATGAAAACGATTTTGCCGATAGGACCCGCTATCGCCATCAGCATCAGTCCACCCATCATGGTGTAGGTGCCAAATTTGGAACCGATGCCCGTGGCAGGCACCAACAGGCTTCGCCACTTCAGCGGAAAGTAACCGGTCGCGTGTTGGATCGCATGGCCGGCCTCGTGAGTTGCGACACCGATCGCAGCGATCGACGTTTGATCAAAAACGGGCGTTGATAAGGCCAAAGATTTTGTCGTTGGGTTGTAGTGGTCAGTCAATGATCCGTCGACACGCACGACTTTCACGTCGGTAATGCCGGCTCGGTCCAGTAACATCTGAGCTGCTTGCTGGCCGGTGTAACCTTTTTGGCTGGGGACTTGGGAGTACTTCGCAAATCGAGACTTTAACAGCCATGCTGCGCCTCCCGATAGTGCCATGCCAGGCACAATAACAAGTAGAAAGTACATTGGGTCAAAGTGCATGCCCATCATTGCGATCGGCGAACTTAACACTGAAATATTGAATAGGGTGAACATCTTTGAAGATCTCTCCGCAGCAAGTAGTTTGAAAATCTAGTCATATTCGATGCGCTCGGTAGTGCCGGGCGCGAGAGATATGACAGCCAATCTTTGCGATATTGGTGGGGCGAGGCAATACGGATTGAGCCGGAAGAAAAAAACGATCAAAAACTGCCAGTTTGACTCGGTGAATACCGTGTTTTACTAATTTGGTGGTGAAAGCATCAGAGTCGCGAAGCCGCCAGACTCTTCGCTTGGACGGTTATCTGTCCTATCAGATTGTGCGTTACGGACTTGAGCCTCGCTTCAGCCCGGAGGGCGTTACAATTCCTGCCGGTGGCGTGAGCCACCGGAATAGCTTGAACAAATATATAAGCCCAGCGGGCGACACAAACTCTTGTGCCGCCCGCCGGGCTGGTGGTTTTGCTTTTTGCATCACGGCTGTCCAAGCGATCTGATCGTGCGTTAGCCGAATGGTCCTCACTTTAGGGCAGGC
>CAKZVF010000105.1 GCA_937921995.1 uncultured Pirellulaceae bacterium | reverse complement strand
GAGCGAATTTGCGCGGATCGCGGTCCAGCACGGCACGGTCGCCACGATCTCTGACCCCCATGAGATCGCCAACGTCTGTGGTGTCGAGGGCATTGAACTGATGCTGCAAAACGCTGGGCAAGTGAACTTCAAGTTTATGTTCGGAGCCCCCTCGTGCGTTCCCGCGACGCCGTTTGAAACCGCCGGTGCCGCTTTGGATGCGAAAGCGGTTGAACAACTGTTGTCTGATGATCGGATTGGATATTTGAGCGAGGTCATGGACTTTCCGGCCGTCCTGAGGCGCGACCCGGAAGTGATGGCGAAAATCGAAGCCGCCCAACGATTCAACAAACCCGTCGACGGTCATGCGCCGGGCCTGCGCGGTGAAGAAGCGGCCGACTATATCGCTGCGGGTATCTCGACCGACCATGAGTGCTTCACGTTGGATGAGGCGCTGGACAAAATCGCGGCCGGCTGCAAGATCGCGATTCGTGAGGGGTCCGCAGCGCGCAACTTTGATGCGCTGGTTTCTCTGATCGACTCGCATCCGCAGCAGTGCATGCTTTGCAGCGACGACAAACACCCGGATGAATTTTTGCTCGGCCACATCAATCAATTGGCCGCCCGCGCCGTGGCGGCGGGTTGCGATTTGATGAACGTTTTGACCGTTGCCTGTTTGAACCCCGTCCAGCACTACCGCCTCAAGGTCGGCACACTGCGGGTCGGAGATCCGGCTGACTTCATTGTCGTGAAGGATCTTGAAAATTTCGAAATCCTGTCCACCTATATCGACGGTGAACAAGTCTTTGGCGACGGCGAGTGCTTGATTGAATCTACGCCAACGGCCACGATCAACCAATTCGTTGCGCCGGCTATCTCCAGCGACCAATTGCAGGTCACCGCCGAATCAGAAAACATCCGCGTCATCGGCGCGATCGACGGACAATTGATCACGCACGCCAAAACCTTTCCCGCCAAAATCGAATCGGGCTTGGTTGTATCGGACGTGGATCGTGACCTGTTAAAGATTGTCGTCGTCAATCGATACCAACAAAGCCCTCCCGCGATTGCGTTTGTGCAAGGGTTCGGACTGAAGTCGGGCGCGTTGGCGTCTTCGGTGGCTCACGATTCGCACAACGTGATCGCCGTCGGCGTCTCCGATGAAGACATCACGGCGGCGATCAATGGCGTGATCGAGTGCGAGGGCGGTCTGTCGTTTTCGCAGGCCGGCAAGACGGATGTGCTGCCTCTGCCGGTGGCCGGTTTGATGGCGGTGGATCCTTGTGACGTTGTCGCCGCAAAATACACGTTGCTCGATGGTGCCGCCAAGGCCGCGGGAACGACGCTGCGTGCTCCCTATATGACGCTGTCTTTCATGGCGCTGTTGGTGATCCCGGCGTTGAAGCTGAGCGATCGCGGATTGTTCGATGGCGAGAAATTTGATTTCGTGTCATTGTTTGCCGACTGAAGCGCTATCCACCGCAGAGCTCACCGTTGGTCCGCTTGGCCGCGCAACAGATCGTCGCGAACCATAAAGCGCGTAAACTCGTCTGTTCAACCATTATCGGTCCAACTAAAATCCTCGTTTTAATTCGCCCCCGTCTTCACACTCGAGTTGCTTCTTATGAGCATGGAAAAAATTGTTTCCCTTTGCAAACAGCGCGGTTTCCTTTTCCAGTCCAGCGAAATCTACGGCGGTTTGCAGGGTTTTTGGGACTACGGGCCACTCGGGGTCGAACTCAAACGCAACGTCAAAGAAGCGTGGTGGCGCGAGATGGTCAATTGCCACGACGACATGTCAACGCTGCCGGGCGCCCCATCTCCCTTCGCGATGGAAGGACTCGACTGCACCATCATCATGCACCCGCAGGTCTGGAAGTGTTCGGGGCACTACGACCTGTTCCACGACTACATGGTCGACTGCAAAGAAACCAAGAAACGCTACCGTCACGATCAGCTGAACGGTCGTTGGGTGGAAGCCAAAGGCAGAAAAGCCTTCATCACTGCGCCCGCCGGCGACGACGAAGTCGAACTAATCCAAAAGCACGCCCTCAAACACTTCAATCTCCGCAACAAGAACATCGACGATCTGGTCTACGATGGCGATGTGATGTGTTTGACCGAAGTCGAGGACCTCTCTCAAGTCGTCGGTCCCGAAACGAAAAAGATCGGTACGCTGACAGAGCCGCGCGAATTCAACCTCATGTTCAAGACCTACGTCGGAGCGCTCTCTGGCGAAGAAGGTACCGCGTTTCTCCGCCCGGAGACGGCACAAGGCATTTTTGTGAACTTCAAAAATGTGCTCGACAGCACCCGCAACCGGTTGCCGCTGGGTATCGCTCAAATTGGAAAGAGCTTTCGTAACGAAATTACGCCACGGAACTTCACGTTTCGTTCGCGCGAATTTGAACAGATGGAAGTCGAATTCTTTTGTCATCCCGATCAGTCGCAGGACTGGTACAAGTTTTGGCGCGATCGTCGTTTGGCTTGGTACCACGCCTATGGCATTTCCGAAGGTCGTTTGATCATGCGTGAACACCATAAAGAAGAGTTGGCGCATTATTCGATCGGAACGGCCGACATTGAATACGCGTTCCCTTTCATGGCCGAAGGCGAATACGGCGAACTCGAAGGCATCGCCCATCGCGGCGACTTCGACCTACGCAGCCACATGGAAGGCAAGCTGGATGAGAAGACTGACCCGTTGGAATTGCAATTGGGCGAAGACGGAAAACCAAAATGGAAAGGCAGCGGCAAGGATCTTTCTTACCGCGACGACCTGAGCGGCGAAAAGTACATTCCGCACGTGATCGAACCGTCCGCCGGTGCGGATCGCGCGACGCTGGCGTTCATCTGCGAAGCGTACTGCGAAGACGAACAGCCTGACGAAAACGGGAAAATGCAATCGCGCACCGTGATGAAGTTTCACCCGCGTCTGGCTCCGATCAAAGCGGCGGTGTTCCCGCTGGTGAAAAAGGATGGCATGCCAGAGGTGGCCAAGCAGATCTATTTGGATCTGAAAAAACGGTTCAAAGTCTTCTACGACGAAAAGGGCGCCATCGGCCGCCGCTACCGCCGACAAGACGAAACAGGAACGCCATATTGCATCACCGTCGATGGGCAAACGTTAGAAGATCAAACGGTCACCATCCGCGATCGCGATACGCTTGAACAGCAACGGATTAAAATCGACGAAATCGCGGCAGTGATCCAGCAGCGACTGGATCAGTAGCGTTTGCGTGTCGCGCTATCAGCGCGAAAAACTGATCCGCTGGGCGCTAGCCGCGAGTTGGGAAGTCTTTGCCAGAAACATCGTGAGAACACTACTCAACGAACCAGCGGCTAGCGCCCTGCCGCTCACAGCTCGGGGCCACCGGTAGGGCCGGTTCCTACCAGCCGTCTCCGCTCTGCCACGCAGTTATTGGGCAGAAGCACCCAATGTGCGTTATACTATTGAGGTGCGATATCCGTCGCCGGCTTACGTCTATCCTCACTCGAAATTCTAAGCGATTCTGTTTCATGTTCATTCGAATCATCTTCGCCACCAGTATTTTGGCTATCAGCAATTGCTGTGTTCTGATTTCGACGGCCGATGCATGGCAGGCCGATCCGGCGCAACCTTCAGCCGTCGCAACGTTGGCCCAAGAAGCGACGCGTCTACAGAACGCGGGCAAGTTCGCCGAAGCGGCCAATCAATGGGAAAAGATCAT
>CAKZVF010000104.1 GCA_937921995.1 uncultured Pirellulaceae bacterium | reverse complement strand
TCACGATCATGCCCGGAGTCGACGGCGAAAAGGACTGCGTTGGCGAGGCATGGAAAACGAGAATCAACGCCTTTCGCGACATGATTGTCTACTACCGAAACCACCCTTCGATTTGCATCTGGGAAGGCGGCAACTATAGCGTTAGCGCCGAACATGCGGCGGAACTCAAAGCGATCACCACGAAATGGGATCCCAATGGTAAACGCTACTTCAGTCACCGCATGTCGACGCCAACGATGCTCGATAGTGTTGACCTTGAACTTGGAACGGTTGGCCGAGCCCGGGCACTTCCTTCTCTGGCGGTTGTGGAGACCGAATACGATCGAACAGAAACGCCGCGGCGCGTGTGGGACAAGTTCTCACCTCCGGATTTCGGCAACCTTGGTGAATTGCATGAGTTGAACACCTACAAACTGTCTTCGGAGGGTTTTGCCACCAACGCGATTAGTCAGTGGTGGACGCTATTCGGAAGCAAGCCAGAACATTGTGGTGGTGCCAACTGGGTTTTCTCCGATGGCCCGCATGGAACGCGCCAAAGGACCGACTGCGCTCGGGCGACTGGCGAAGTTGATGCCGTTCGGTTACCGAAAGAAGCTTACTTTGCTCTTCAGGCAACGTGGGACAACGAAGACCGCGTTCACTTGATTGGCCACTGGAACTATGCCGCGGACACCGTCAAACCGGTTTACGCCGCTGCGAAAGCCGACCGCGTTGAACTTTTCGTCAACGGGAAAAGCTTGGGTGATGGGCAGCGGAGCTTAAGCACACTGTTTACCTGGTCGGAAGTCAAATTTGAACCCGGCGAGATTAAAGTCGTCGCTTATCGAGATGGTGCCAAAGTTGCTTCGCAAGTTAAACAAACCGCTGGCGATCCAGTTGCGATCAAGTTAACCGCAATCACTGCGCCGGGCGGATGGCGAGCTGACGGATCGGATATTGCATTGGTCGATTTTGAAGTCGTCGATGCTCAGGGGCGACGCTGCCCAACGGATCAGGGCCGTGTCGACTTCGACATTTCCGGTCCGGGAATTTGGCGTGGCGGCTACAACAGCGGCATAGAAAACAGTACCAACCATCTTTATCTGGACACCGAATGTGGTATCAACCGCGTCAGCATTCGCTCGACACTGGCTGCTGGTGAAGTGTCCCTGACGGCAACGCGCGATGGCCTCGAGCCTGCAACGCTGCGTCTTGAGTCTGCCCCATTCAAATTGGCAGGAGGACTCGCTGCGGAAATGCCTGTTGTTTACGAATCAACATTGGATAATTCACGACCAGAAATCAATGCGGCTGAACTGCTTAAGCTTGCCGAGCTTCGAGCGCGGCCGATCGACAGAACGATATCCGTGGACAATTCAGATCGCGCGTTTTCAATGTTCACTTACACCGGCTCGGGCCTTGGCGGGAACGAGCTTCCATTCAGCGACGAGATGTTGGCGTTTACCGATGATGCAAGGATCTTCATCAAGGAGGTTCCGGACTTTCTGAAGGACAGCACCGTGATTCGAACTTCGAAAAACGATGCCGGATATTGGGCAGCCGACTACATTGCCGCAACAGCCGGAAAAGAAATGGACCTTTACGTGGCTCACGATCAGAAAGCTCCAGTTCCCGAGTGGCTTCAGTCGTTTCGCAAGACCAAAGACAAGGTGAAGCTCAATCGCGGTACGATGAACGTCTTTACCAAACGACTCAAATCCGACGAAGCGCTGCGAATCTCTGGCAACGTTGACCAGGGAAAGAATCCGCCCAGATTGAACCTGATTCTTTTCTGCAAACCTGTCAAATAAACATAGGTGCATGAAAACGTGATCTATACCAATCGATGCGTGCTATTGGGCTTGTCAGAAGTTTTACTGGCATGTCTTGCAGTGATACTGAACCTGTTTTTCAGATTGAAAGGCTTGGGAATGTAATCGTCCATGCCAGATTCAAGACAGCGTTCTTTGGCTTCTTTCATGGCACTGGCCGTGAAGGCGATGATGGGCGTGTGGCGATTGGAATTAGTTTGGACAAACTGATCGGCCAACATGCTGACCAATGAGCGAAGTTGAATCCGTAGGTCGAGCCCCGCCTTGGAACCGAAGGGATGACTACCAAGCGATGTTTTCCTCATCGCTGTTGCGATCAATCCAATCTGCCCAAGGTTCATCCGGACTCCTTTGATCATGCTCTGAGGGTCGCAAATCGCCCAAAATTGTCGTGAAATGACAACTGTTTCGCGTGTGGAATTCCGCCATTGTCGCTTATTCTGGGTACTTCAATTCGATTGTAGGCATCGCTCTGCCAAGAACGATGTAAAACAACATCGAAATAAACACTCAACCTCGTTTTGAACCATGAAAGAGAGAACAGTCATGAAGAAACTTTTTTTATTAGCAATGTTTGCTGCTTTTGCGATGCCACAATCGGCACAGGCAGACGTTGTGATTGCCGCCATCGATAATTGGGACAGCACGACTGCTCCGACTGTCGGCATTGTTGCGACCGGCTTCACTGCCACGGCAACCGCATCCACCTCATCCGGAGCTTGGTCCATATCAGACAGTGGTACTGACCCTGGCCGCGGTTCTAGCGTAGATACCACTTGGGGAACATTCGACGGAAACGGTACTGCCGCCAGTTCAGTTACCGACCTTGGAACTGCCAACTTCACTGTTACCAATGGTCGCCCATCCGCAGAAGTCACGCTAGTAATTAACAATACTGGTAGTGATGATTACGACTTGAACAATTTCCACTTTGACGCTGTTGCTTTCCGTCCAAATGCACCCAGAACCTATACTCTGGAAGTACTTAGTGGCGATATCACCAATGGCATTGTTTTCGCTTCTGATGCTCCTCAGAACGATAACAGCACCAATGCGATCACTCATCTTGGTGGAAGCTTGGGCACTACCCACGACGTGCATGACGATCTTGATATCTCGTTGGCTGGACTTGCTGACAACACGTTGGCAGCAGGTGAGTCTGCGACGATCCAGATTGCCTTCTCAAACGGTACGGGTTCAGGCGGTGGTCATCACTTGTTCTTGGACAACGTCGGCGTAAGTGGTGCTATCGCGGTGGCAATTCCAGAGCCATCTAGCCTTGCATTGCTGGGTCTAAGTGGAATGGCCATGGTTATCCGCCGTCGCAAGTAAGTAAACGATTTGCATCGCTTGGCCGTCACCGCTCTCCTGTGGTGACGGTAGCGATTGCCTGTTAGAACCGCCGACTATTGTTATTGAGTGTTGTTACTCAAACGACAATGTTGGCGTTTTTTTTTGACCAGTACGTATCAGCCGATCGCATCCAATTCCCAGACTGTATAAAGGGAGGGGCGACCGCGGGTCAACATGAAACAAAGGCGACGGAGTCAAAGGCTCATGAATCCGTTTGTACCTGAAGAAACGGTTGTTACGCTATTTTTCGGGCTGCACTGCATCGGCCCAATTTTCTCATACGCGATTGACAGTGCTTCCATTGGTTCCAAATGAAACAACTTCCAGCAATCATTCTTGTCCTGGCGCTGTGCCCCTTGCTAACGTTCTCGAGCGTATCGCAAGCGGACGACACTCCCGATAACGATAACGAAAAACCGAACATCATTTTCGTCATGGCCGATGATCTTGGGTTCAACCAGATCGGTTGCTACGGCGACACGCCCATCAAGACACCCAACCTTGATCGGTTGGCCAAAACTGGCATTCGTTTTACGCAGGCCTATTCGGGCAACACCGTTTGTTCGCCCTCGCGCGTGTCCTTGTTCACCGGTCGTGACGGACGGCTGATGGAGAACAACTCGAACAAGGTTCAGCTTCAAGACATCGACGTGACAATGGCTCACGTGCTTAAGCATGGCGGGTACGACACGGCGTTGTTCGGAAAGTACTCCATCGGTTCACAAATGGGCGTCACCGATCCACTGGCGATGGGCTTTGACACCTGGTTTGGAATGTATTCCATTCTTGAAGGCCATCGGCAGTATCCGCATATCCTGTGGCGA
>CAKZVF010000103.1 GCA_937921995.1 uncultured Pirellulaceae bacterium | reverse complement strand
TCGTGCCGACGGCTTGTTGATCCTGAATTCAGACGGCCAAATCACCGCAGGCCTCGACGCAACCTTCGCAGCGACCGATGGTTTCAGCCTCAGCGATTTTGACGATGAGTTTGATTTCGTGATCTCTGGTTAAGCGATTGGGAGTCCGGCTGAGATTCAGCATGTGGTGATTTCTGTTGGACGTATCAAATTTATGAAAAAGCACGCTCGGCAATGGGCGTGCTTTTTCGATTAGTGACCGATGCTGAAATCTCAGCATTTGAAACTTCGAATGTTGTTTGGCTTACGATTGGTCTGGTCGGCAGTTACAATCATCGTGACAATCTTGGTGACAGTCCTTTTTGGTGACAGTCCTTTAGGTTTTTCAACCGATCTTTTCCAACGAAGCGTTTACCGTCGTGAAACTGACTTTCCTTTCCAGCATCAAAGCGCTTTGTGAACGATACTCGGATCAATCCGATGACGAGTTGTACGACATTGCGTTGAACCTTGGCTTTGAGGCACGGCAGAGCGAGAAAGTGAACTCGTTGATCGAACGCGGTTTCGCGCTGGTCAAAGTGATGTCGACGCGGAAGCTGGGCATGGCACATTACGATGTGCAGCTGCAGGGAGGCAAAGCGATGTGCCATGGCCACGTCGCAGAGATGAGGACCGGCGAAGGGAAAACGCTGACCGCGACATTGCCCATGTTTATTCATTCCTTGGCCGGCCGCGGCGCGCTGTTAGCCACCAGCAACGACTACTTGGCAAAACGCGATGCTGAGTTGATGCAGCCGGTCTACCGGGCGTTGGGCAAAACCGTCGGCGTCATTCAAACGGAAATGTCGCGCGAACAACGGCGAGCGTCCTATGGTTGCGATATCACCTACGGCACGATGAAAGAATTTGGCTTTGACTTTTTGCGCGACCATTCGGCCACACGCGAACAAAAACAACAGTCATTGTATTTCGGCGAACACGGCAGCCACGAATTGGCCGGTAAATTCACCGTCCATCGCAAACCGAATTTTATTCTGATCGATGAAGCCGACAGTATCCTTATTGATGATGCTCGCACGCCCTTGATTCTGTCCTCGGCCGAGGATGGCGCGACGCATGATCAACAGAAATCACTGTATTGTTGGTCAGCCAAGGCCGCTCCGGAGTTCGTCGAAGATGAGGACTACTGGTACGATCGGGAACGCCGCAAAGTTGATCTCACGCCCGAAGGCATGTCGCTGGTACGCAAGATTCGCAAACCTGCTGATCTTGCGGGGGTGGGATTGTTGGAGATGTATGACTTCGTGGAAAGAGCGATTCAAGTTTTCCGCGACTTCAACATCAACAAGGACTACGTGATCAGAGATGGCGAAATCGTGATCGTCGATGAATCCACCGGACGTATCTCCGAGGGGCGTCGATGGAGTCGCGGTATCCATCAGGCGATCGAGGCCAAGGAAGGTGTTGAGATCACGATGGATACAGCGACGCAAGCCAAAATTACGGTACAGTCGTTTGTTAGTCGGTTTCCCTTTCTCAGTGGCATGACCGGAACAGCATACACCTCACGCCGCGAGTTCAAAAAGATTTACCACATGCCGGTGACCGTCATCCCCACCAACCGACCCTCGATGCGGAAAGAGCTCCCGGTGAAATACTCCGCAGACGAAGAGACGAAACTTCGCCAGATCGTGGCTGACGTCAAAGAGGTCCATGAAACGGGACGACCGATACTTATCGGCACCCGCTCGATCGCAAAATCTGAAGAGTTATCGGTTGAGCTTACCGCCAGCGGCATCCAACATGAAGTGCTCAACGCGCGGCAGGTCGAACGCGAAGCCGAAATCGTTGAACGTGCTGGCGAAAAAGGACGCGTCACCGTTGCCACCAACATGGCCGGACGCGGAACGGATATCAAGATTTCTGACGAGGTGAAGTCCCTGGGCGGCCTGCACGTTATCGGAACGGAGATGCATGAATCCAGCCGCATCGACCAGCAGTTGTTTGGACGCTGCGGACGTCAGGGTGACCCCGGCACGGTCCAGCAATACATCAGCGCCGACGATAAATTGTTGGAGTCGGCCTTTGGTCAGCAGGCCGCGATGCGTCATCGAAAGTGGGCAAAGTCACGATCCTCGGACCATTGGATTCGGCTTTTCCGACGGGCTCAGGCGAAAGTCGAGAACCAACACTATCGAGCGCGGAAGTCGCTGATGTACAGCGAAAAGCAATTGGCCAAGTCCCAACGCGAGATGGGGCTGGATCCGATTTTGGACAATTATGAGTAGACGGTCGCGTTTTGCCGAGCTATCGTTCGCCAAGCAGCCGCTTTCGGGCCCGATTGGATCGATGTTGGGACGTCTGGGAGGGTTGTGTGGCTGAGCTTGCCGATGGGTCAGTTTAAGTCTACCGAGTGCCGGATTTCAAAGTTCCTTTCGAATTCCATCAACCCTATAATACACGTGCAAAATTCTACCGGCGGCACCTCGATAGCGTCTGAGGCCGTTTTGGATTTCGGGGCATGCTTTGGTGCCTGATACCAGGTAGATGTGCGTCTGAGTTTCGTTTTCCAGCCACCGATCTTTGCAATACCGCTGAACCAACCTAGAACCGAATGTCTGCAGGTCAACAAAACCAAACCCAAGCTTCCTCCGATCAAATTAAGGACGAAGTCCGCACGACCGTCCGCCAACTGACCGAGATGACGCGGTCGGTCGAAGATTTCGATCAATTCTGCGCGAACGTGCTCAAGGATGTCGTCCGCATCACCGGAGCCCACGGCGCGCTGCTGTGGCAGGTCAGCGGTGATCGCAATCCGCGATTGACGCATCATTCTGGCCAAGCGCCGCATGAAACCGCTCGCGCGATTCTCAACAATGAAAATGAACTCCATAAAGAAGCCCTGCTGGCCGTCATCGACAGTCAACAGCCGCGGGGGCTGAGTTCAGATAATTTCGCTCCCGACAAAGAACCCGAAGGTGGCACCAACGGCACCGCCGACGCGCGGTTTCTGATGTTGCTGGCACCTGTTTTTGATCGTAAAGAATCCTGCTGCGGTGCATTGGAATTAGTCCAACGCGGAGACATCACTCCGTCGGCCAAAGACGGCTACCTGCGATTCCTTAACCAGATTGCTCAACTGTTTCGGCGCTGGCACGAACATCAAGATCTAAATCGGCTGAGCAAGTCCGCCGATAAGTGGAGCGAGAAGGTAGACTTCATCAACGAAGTCCACGGCACCATCGACACCAAAGAAACGGCATATAGTATCGCCAATGAGGCGCGGCGACTGTTGAACGCCGATCGCGTCAGTGTGGCGAAATGGAACGGCCGGCGGTGCAAGGTCGTTGCCATCAGCAGCCAAGACAAATTCGACAACCGCGCCAACGTGGTTAAGAAATTGGGAAGTGTTGCGACCGCCAGTGTCAGCGGAGACACGCCGTTTTGGATCACTGGCGACACCGAGGGCTTGGCCCCAAGCGTTGCCAGAAAGATCAATGATTATCTGGACGAATCGAACAGCCGCACGTTGGCGGTGTTGCCACTGGCAAAACGCCCCGATGATTCGCCGACCTTGGAAATGAAGAAGAGCAAACGAGAAAAACCGGTGAAGCTGGGCTGTGTTATTATCGAGTACTTTGATGCCGATGTGACGCGCGATCAAATTTCCGAAGACTGCAACCTCATCGTGGGTCAGTCACAACTGGCGCTCAATAATGCTCGCCGACACAACGAGATCTTTCTTGCGCCGCTTTGGAAACGATTGGGATGGCTGCAGAAACTGTTGTTCCGAGACCATCTGGCCAAAGCAGTGACGGGGATGGTCGCGTTAACGCTGCTGACGCTGGCGATGTTCTTTTGGCCGGTTGAGCTGAAGATGCGAGTCGATGGCGTGATGCAGCCGGAAATTCGGCAGTCGGTTTTCGCTCAGACGCCCGGCGTCATCACGGAAATCCTGATCGGCGAAAATTCCGAAGTCGAAAAGGGCCAGCCTCTGCTGAAAATGAAGAACGTTGACCTGTCGGTGCAGATCAACCAAACCGAATCGCAGATGGCGACGTTGAGATCTCAGATCCAAAGCGCCAAATTCCAAATCGCTCGAGGAAGCCGCGATCCCGAGCAGGCCCGAGACACCGGTGCTCAGTTAGCTCTGCTGAAAGAACAATTGACGGCTAAACTGCAATTGCAGGAGTTGCTCCAAGAGAAGCAGCAAGCCTTAGAAATTACCGCGCCCATCGACGGCACCATCATCACGCGTGATCCCAAACGCCGTTTGGCCGATCTGCCGGTCAACGCCAGTCAGATGCTGTTGCAGGTCAGCCGCCAAGACGGTCCGTGGGAGCTGGAGATTCGCATCCCCCAACACAAGATCGCTTACGTTGACGCAGCGATTACCGAGTCAAAAAAAGACGGTGGTGATGGTAGATTGAAAGTCGAATTCGCCACCGGAACCAATCCGAATGAAAAATTGGTTGGAAAACTGATCAGTGTCAGCGATCGAACTTTCCCCGACGAACAGGGCGTGCCTCACTATCGCGGCATTGTCTCAGACATCGATATAGAGCCGCTTGAAAAACCGCGCCCCGGTGCTGGCGTTACGGTCAGGATCTTTTGCGGCAAAGTTCCCTTAGGATTCAACTGTTTCTACCAGCCTTGGGATTGGCTAAGAATGTGGTGGTTCTAAATGTCATCGGTGCTACCAACTTCGCAAAAGATGCCTTCGGGGCCTCCGGTCAAGCTGAAGATGCGTCCCGATTTGACCTTCGATCGTCAGATGTATCAGGGCGTTGAATTTTGGGTGGTCAAGGAACCGCTGGGGCAAAAGTACTTCCAGTTCCCCCCGTCCGTTTTCTATTTGCTCAAGCAGTTAGATGGCGAACAAACGATCGACGGGCTACAGGATAAATACCACGTTGAATATGCGCCCAAACGAATCACCCGCCAGGATCTCCAACAGCTGTTGACTCGTTTTCACAACGACGGGCTGGTGACGTCCGACGTTGCCGGTCAAGGGTCGGAGTTGATGAAACGCGGGGAAAAGAATTTGCGGATGGAACGTCTGCAAATGATGTCCAACATCCTCGCAGTTCGGTATCGCGGTTTTGATCCCGAAGGCATTTTGAACTTCCTCAATCGATACCTGTGGTGGGTATTTACCTTCACCTGTATGTGTGTCGTGCTTTTCGCGGCGTCAGTGGCGCTGTTGAGCGTGTTGATTAATTGGTCGGCGTTTCAAGCCAAGTTGCCGGGGTTTGAAGCATTTTTTGACCCCAAGCAGTGGTATTTGTTTGTCGGTGTGCTGGCGGTGACCAAAATGTGCCACGAGTTTGGGCATGGGCTGTCGTGTAAACGGTTGGGGGGCGAATGTCACGAGATTGGTTTTATGTTGTTGGTGCTGACACCGTGTTTGTACTGCAACGTTTCTGATAGTTGGCGGTTGAATAATAAATGGCATCGCGCGGCCATTGGTGCCGCGGGCATGTACGTTGAGATCATCCTGGCCACGATCGCCACGTTCGCGTGGTGGTTTGTGCAGCCAGGGTTGGTTCAGGAAATCTGCCTCAAGGTGATGCTGGTCAGTTCCGTCAGCACGGTGTTGTTCAATGGTAACCCGCTTCTGCGTTTTGATGGCTATTACATTCTCAGTGATATTTTGGAGATTCCCAACCTCAGCCAAAAGTCGACCAAAGCGCTGACCACGCTGATGGGTCGGCATTGGTTAGGGTTAGAGATTCCCGACGACCATCTGATGCCGACCAACCGGCCTTGGGCGTTTGCGATGTTCACCGTCGCATCGTTTTGTTACCGGTGGTTAATTATGTTTTCGATTCTCTACTTTCTAGTGACGTGG
>CAKZVF010000102.1 GCA_937921995.1 uncultured Pirellulaceae bacterium | reverse complement strand
ATCGACTCCGCACACATCGTCAACTTTTTGTTGACCGGCCAAACACTCAGCGGCATCCAAGATTCCTCCAAAGAAAAACTGAAAACGAAACTCGCCAACAGTCAAGCCGCGATCATCGGCGGCAACGATGTTGAACTTCCTGATACGCTGCTGGCTCCTGAAACGACGCTGCGAAAACTCAAAAGTGGACTCGCAAAGATCAATGAGGCGCTTGACTACGACGTCAGCATTTTCATGCGTCGCCGGTTTGGATTGATGGCCAGCTTGCCCAACATCTTGGATCAATTGAACTTCACCGGAGCCATGCACACCTCTTTGGACGGCGGCAAGTTTCCCTCGGGTTCGTTCGGCACAATCCGCTGGGCAGGCGATGCCGAAGCGTCGATTCTCTCCAAAGCCGAAACGCTGTTGGATGCTTCGGACCCGGCAACGATGTTGGATTTGGGCGTGAAAATCGGACGACAGATTGATTCCTCCCATGAGGCGACCTGTACTTTCGCGCATTGGCCCGGCCGCACAGACGAATCCTACGCCGATCTGCTGGGGGTGGCGGCGCGGTCGACGGTGCTGGGCGAATTCGCAACGCTGGACGATCATTTCGAGACGCTTTACGATCCGGGCTACGCCGATAATTTCTCCAGCGAAGAATATGCTTCGCCGTTTCTTGCCGAGGCGATTCGGGCATCATCCCAAGTCCCGCTTTCGCGTTTTGTCGATTACTGGCGGCAATACTATCGCCTGCACCAGTTTGATTGTTTGATCGCCCAGCGGTTTGCCGCATTGATTTCCGGCGGCAAAGATAACATTCGCCAAACTATTTTGCCGTGGACGCAAAAGTCCGAATCTCTTCTTCAGCGCGTCGCAGCACTCACGACCGACTGGAATGACGACGCTCAAAACGTCGACGCGATCGACGAAGAGATTGACAACGCCACGGATGAACTTTTAGTCGAATTCTCCGCAGAGGTATCGTCCTCCGGCGCAGACGGCGCGTCACAGACCAACATCGTCAACCCGTTGTTCTTTACCCGCCGCCTGTCTGTTTCGACGCCCGCCAATGATGCAGAAGATGAGTTCAGCAAAACAGATAATCCTTACTCGGTGCGGCACATCACCGATGGTCGTTTGCACGCGACCGCCCAATGCCCCGGTTCCAGTTTCACGCCCATTGGATCCGGCGGTAAACGATCCCCTTTGAAGAAACAGCCCGCGGTCTTGGACGGTACGAAACTGCAAAACGAATTTTTCGTCGCCACCATTGATCCCAAAACAGGTGCGTTAGCCAGCATTCTCTACCACGGCAAACGGGGCAACCGAGCCAGCCAACGTCTGGTCTTCCATGACAGTCGAAATAATAACGTTGCTTCGACCATGATCTGCGACAGTTTTGAATCGAGCGCGGCGAGCATCCTTTGCGGCGAAATTAAAACCAGCGGCCGAATCGTCATCGAGCAAGAGACAATTGCCAACTTTACGCAAGTCTTCCGGCTAAGGCGCGGTCAGCAAGTTTTAGAATTAGAGATAGAAATCCAACCGACGATTGAATTGGAAAATTCGCCAGCCAAGTATTTCGCCCATCGGTTGGCTTGGCGAGACGAAGCGTGCAAAATTTTCGGGTCCGATCAATTTGTTCGAGGCGAAATTTACGCGCCCAAGATTCAATCGCCCAATTTTGTCGAAATCGAAAATCTGGACTACTCGCTGACGCTTCTTTCGGGAGGACTTCCTTACCACAACCGCATCAACCGCCGCCAGGTGGACACTCTGTTGATCGTAGGAAACGAAAAGTCCCGCGTTTTCAAAGTTGGGCTCGGCATAGATCTCAAGTACCCGCTCAAATCGGCCATCGACCGGGCTTGCCCTGCCCTAACGACAACGGTTCGCGGCAACCAACCACGCCAGATGTTTCATTTGGATAGTAAAAACATCTTGGTGACGTCCATGCGCCCCGTTTTCCAGACCGACGATGCGGCGCCGGCGATAGACGTCCGCCTGCAGGAAACGCAGCGCCGAAGCGGCACCGTTACCTTGTTTACGCCTTTTAAAGTGACGGAAGTACATCGAACGAATTTTCATGGGGACATCGTTGAGACCCTGCACGATGCCCAAAGCGGCCCACAAAGCGGCCCCATAAGTAAGATCGAACTTTCATTCGCCGCCGCTGATTATTTTCAGATCCGCATCGTGACCGCACCAAGTTAAGCCGCAAACATGCTTGACGACATGGTGCCCTTACTTGCTTTCGTCTGAAAATTCAGCGATTATAAGGACCGACGATTTTGGATCGTCTCATTAATTCATCCTCTTTGCAAAGCTGAATAATGCCTACCTGGTGTGACGCGACCATTACGAAGAAGAAAATTTGGACCGACGGCTTGTTCACGATCACGATCAAAGCCGACGGTGTGAAACCTTTTAAGCCCGGACAGTTTTTGCAACTGGGCGTGTACCCTGAAGGCCAACAAGGCGTTGAAGACGCGATCATCAACCGCCCCTACTCGGTCGCATCACCCCACGGCGACGAATTGGAATTCTTCATCGTCCTGGTCCCCGAAGGAGAATTGACTCCGAAACTTTGGGCGTTAGAAGTGGGTGATCCGCTGTTGGTCAATGATCGAGGCGCCGGCCGATTCTCTTTGGACCATACGCCTGAGGCGGAACATCTTTGGTTGTTCGCGACCGGTACCGGACTGGCTCCGTATGTCGCGATGCTGCGGACGGAAGACCCGTGGCAGCGTTTTAAAAAGATCGTCGTCGTCCACGGCGTGCGTCACGAAGCCGACCTCGCCTACACCGACGAACTATCGCAATATCGCTCAACCCATCCCGGCCAGTTCGAACTGATTCAAGGGCTCACCCGCGAACAATCCGAAATCGCGATGCGTGGTCGGATTCCAGCATTGTTGGCCAGCGGGCAATTGGAGAAGGCTGCCGATTGCAAACTGTCTAAAGAATCTTCCACAGTGATGCTGTGCGGCAATCCGGCGATGCTGGATTCGATGGAGGAGTTGCTCAACAGCCGCGGCATGGTCAAACATCGCAGCAAATCCCCCGGCCAAATCGTGCTGGAACGTTATTGGTAAGGCGTGGAGGAAGAGCGATTCGCAAACGCGACGCGCATCGTCGCAGCCGCGAAACGGTGTTCCCATCACACGCTGCGGCTTGCAACCTGCAGCGGCTCAACGATAATTTTGAGATGAATTCACAACTAAGGCCAAACATGATCGCCGCTTGCATCGCGGCGGTTTTCACATGGGTTTGCGCGACTTCCGTGCTCGCACAAGCGCCCCCTTTCTCTTGGGACACGGTGCCGGTGTATTTGCACTTCGGCAGTCGAACCGCGATGAGCGACCAGCAGGTTGCGATCGCCGCCCGGCTTTCCGATTTCATCTGCCTAGAAAAAGCCCACGGCACGCTCAGCGATCGCAAGCACCCTGAACGTATCGCCGCGTCTGACGCCGCGCGGATCAAAGCGATTAACCCCGAAGCCAAAGTGTTGATGTATTGGAACACTTTGATTGCGTGGCCGTTCACGTCTTACAATGCTGACTTCGCTCAAACGCATCCCGAGGACTGGACGTTGCGAGACATGGAAACCGGCGATCCACTGCTGAAGGTGAAGCACAAACGATCCGAGGTCTACCAATACAATTTGCTCAACGCCGACCTGCGAAAATGGTGGGCCACGACGATCGGCGGGGCGGTGAAAGAACATGGCTTCGACGGTTTCTTTATGGATGCCATCTCCCAGGCCAAACGTCCGTCGTGGCTGAAGAGAGGGTTCGGACTGGACAAGGCCGACGAATTAGACGCCGCGGCGGTCGACTTAATGCAGCAAGCCAAACGTATCATGGGCACAGATCGATTGCTGATCTACAACGGCTTTCGGTCGAAGGCGGGCGGACCTGACGGGAACGCTGCCGCCGGAACTGAGTTCCTGAGTTTTGCAGACGGGGCACAGATCGAGCATTTTGATCAGTTTTCTTCGACGGCCAAAGAAGATGTTTTGGCCTACTGGAAAATGGCGGCTGAAGCGGCCGACCAAGGCAAAATCGTTCTGTTTAAAGCTTGGCCAGATCACGATATCAATTGGCTCAATAAACAGTTCATGAGCAAACCCCAAGCCGAAAAAGAAGCATTCGCGCGGCAGCGGATCACCTATCCTTTGGCTTGCTATCTGATCGGCGCGCAGGAGAATAGCTATTTTTGTTATGGCTGGGGTTATGACATTGATGACGGGCAACTGATCGAGTACCCGCAATACGGTAAGAAACTGGGGCCGCCTCAAGGCGATTTCCAGCGCGACGGATGGCTCTTCCGCCGGTCCTTTCAGCATGCCAACGTCACCGTAGATCTGGAAAAACGTACAGCTCAGATTCAGTGGGCCGAAGAATAATGTGAGAACGATTGATCACAGAACCTTCTCAAAAAGCTGCATCAAATGAACGAAGCACTACGACTGGCTTTTGAATTAAACCTAGATGCTCTTCGTCGACTTGATCTGGATGCAAAAGCACTTTCAACCTGCTTGCTGGCGGCATGTTCGGCTCACGATGCCGATGCGAAAAAACAATCGGCGGTCATCAAATACTTGATCCGCGCGGGCGTGTCAGTCAATGAAACGGACAAAAACGGCGTGACGCCTTTGCATCGCGCTGTTCGGTTCCGGAGTCTAACTGCCGTCAAAGTTCTTCTAAATTCCGGTGCCCAAGTGAACGCAATTGACCGTCGAACCCAATCAACGGCGCTGCACCGGGCCGTTACCCATTCCGGAGCTCCGGCCACCGCAGGCAAGGCCGACGTTGCGGTTGCCATTGTGAAACTACTGCTTTCGCGCGGCGCTGATCCAACGATCAAAAATAAAAAGGGCAAAGCCCCGACCGACTACCGGCTGAGCGATTCGATGACGTTGGCTTTTAAATCTCATGGTAGCGGATGAGGCAACGAATCCGGCATCTGCGCTGGGACCAATCAGCTCTTGTTTAGACAATGTTGGCTTTCAAAAAATTTTTATTGGTTCACGTGAAATCGGCTCAACAAACTGCTACAACATGTGTACTCATGATGTGTTCTTTTATTTGCCGTTGGTTAAAAAGCTGAAAGTTAGTTACCCAGCCTTCCGCGGCAACATCCTGATTTATTCATTTACCAAAACAAAATGATATGACCACTGACCTAAGGCTGACACCACGTTGAAAAAGCCCGCTTAGGACCGTTTGGTTTGAAGACGGCGGTCATCATTGGTTACGGTCAAACAGTCAAATGACCGAAGACAAGGTTTTCATCACACGCCAAGCTTCAACTATACCTAACGCCGAACCGACTTCGGCTACGAAACAGAAACACAAAAGGGATAATCAATTTATGACGGCTCTAAAAATTCACAACGCGATGTGGCCCGGTGTCGTCGGCAAAGGAGACGACGAAGGGCAGGAACCGCCGATCGGTTTGGATCGCATGCTGGACCTGACCACCGCAGCGGAAGTCAACGGGCACAAGTTTGACGGCGTCGATCTGTTTCTATTTGCACCGCACACGCATCCCGATGCCACCGATGACGAACTTAAGGCTGTCGCAGATTCGATCGCCGGCCGGAATCTATCGGTCGGTTCGTTGGTTGCCCCCGTTTGGCCGGGAACGGTCGGTGATAGTGCGATGGGGGACAAGGAAGCCACGGACAAATTTCTATTGGCCATCGAAAAGGCGTGTCGTGTCGCCAAAGTATTGTCCGAGCATGGCGTCCGGAAGTATGGAGTCATACGAATTGATTCCGCCGAGTTTGGCGTCGAGAAATGGCGCGCCGATGCGAAAGCCAACACGACAAAAATCGCCAAAACGTTTCGTGAGGCGGCCAAGATCGCGGCTGATAACGGGCAGCGATTGGCAGCCGAGGGCGAGATTTGTTGGGCGGGCATGCACTCGTGGAAGGACATGTTGGACCTATTGGAAGAGGTCGGCATGCCCGAGACCGTCGGATTTCAAGCCGACCTTGCTCATACCTATCTTTACCTGATGGGCTACAACGCAGCCGAACACGCGCTGCTGGAAGAGGGCTATTCCGAAGAACAATTCTGGGAGGCGTATAAGTCGATGACTGATAAACTGCGTCCCTGGACGATCGACTTCCATGTGGCCCAGAACGATGGAAACGTGTTCGGTGCGGGCAGCCACGACAAAACGGGTAAGCATTGTGCGCCGGATGATCCCAACGGAAAACTGGACATCGTGAAGTGTGCTCAGTACTGGCTCAAAGATGCCAGCGAGCGTGGTATCGAACATATTTGTTGGGACGGGTGCATGTTCCCCAATGAAATGTTGGAACAGGCTTCGACTTGGGAAGCGATCCTTGGCACGATGCTGCACGTCCGGGATGCGCACAGTCAGGTTTAATTCAAGCGCCGTATTAGTTGCAGGGCCGGTTTCCACCGGCCAAGCCGCTCCTTAAACCATCGTCTCAATTACCCGCGCGGCCGGTGGGAACCGGACCGACGCAAAGTAAAACAAAACTTTCAAAGACAAAAACACAAAGGGATCATCAGTGAAAAAGCCACTTAACATTGGCCTCATCGGTTACGGGTTCATGGGCAAGGCCCACACCAATGCCTACGTGACGGTGAACAACTTCTTTGACCTTGAGCACAAACCGGTGCTCAAAGCCGTCTGCGGTCGCAACGCGGAGCTGGCTCAGCAGTTCGCCGACAACTGGGGCTATGAATCCATCGAAACGGACTGGAAGAAACTGATCGCGCGCGATGACATTGATGCCGTTGATATTTGCGTGCCCAATAATTTACACAAAGAGATTTCGATTGCCGCCGCGGCCGCGGGGAAAATGATCTTGTGCGAAAAACCGATCGCCATGGATGTCGCCCAGGGCGAAGAAATGTGCGAAGCGGTCGAAGCCGCCGGCGTCGCGAATATGGTTTGGTACAACTACCGGCGAGTGCCCGCGGTGACGCATGCTAAAAACATTATCGACAGCGGGAAGCTTGGCAAGATCTTCCACTACCGCGCCAATTTCCTGCAGGACTGGACGATCTCTGAGGATTTACCCCAAGGCGGCGCCGCGCTGTGGCGATTGGATGCCGATGCTGCCGGCAGCGGCGTGACGGGAGACTTGCTGGCCCACTGCATCGACACCGCGCTGTGGCTCAACGGCAGCATTGCCAACGTGAGCGGCATGACGGAGACGTTTATTAAAGAACGCATGCACAGCGAAACCGGCCAAGTCCAAAAAGTCACCATCGACGACGCTTGTACGTTTATGTGTCGTTTCGAGAATGGGTCGCTGGGATTGTTTGAATCGACCCGTTACGCGCGCGGCCACAAGGCACTCTACACGTTTGAGATCAACGGCGAACATGGGTCGCTGAAGTGGGATCTGCACGATCTTCATCGGCTTGAATTTTTTGATCATGCGGTCGAAGGTCCGATGCGGGGCTGGCAGAGCATTCACGTCTCCGACGGTGATCATCCCTACATGGGCAATTGGTGGGTGCCGGGTTTGAACATCGGTTACGAGCACTCGTTTGTGCATCAAGTGGCCGATTTCCTCAAGGGACTCGAAGAGGGCAAACCAGCCAGCCCAACCTTCCGCGAGGCACTGGAAACCCAAATGGTCTGCGATGCGGTACTCAAGAGCGCCGCTGATAAAACCTGGCAAGACGTCTAGTGCGGCTATGCCTCAATTTCATGGTATTGGATGAGGCAACGAATCCTGCGGCGGCATTAACCGATCCATCAAAGGTTAATGGAAGCGCCGGACTCGTGGCCTCGTCCACTACCGGCCACGATCCAACAACCAATCCTAACAGTCCCCAACGAAATCATGACATTTGCGATCGAATCAAAATCAAAGATCCAGCTGGGCGTCGTACCATGTCACATCAAATTCGTTGGCGGATTGGTTCCAGAGAAAGGACGCCTTCCGCGCGATCCCGACGGAGATTTAATCGTCGTCGCCGCGATGCAAAGGCTGTGTTCTAGATCGCTGGTGCGAATTGATTGCGTCCAAGTCCCCATTTTTCCGGGGCTGGACCCTAATGACGTCGCCGAAATGGTCAAAGGGTTGAAGGCACTTGGCCTAACGGTGCACTTTGTCATGATGATCGGCAACGTTGACCCTATGAACCCCGACGATGAAGACACCGTCGTGGCGATCCTGATTGAGGGTTTGCGATCTGCTGAGCAACATGGAATCGCAACCTTCTCTTCCCCGTCGCTGGAGGTCTGGATGCAGGAGGGAGCCACACGTAAAGACGGCGCAGACTTCGACGCCGCGATTGCTCAGAATGTGAAAGTTCATACCCGCGCTTTCATCGAATCGGGCGTCACCAAGATCCCTTCATGGCATATCGAATTTCTCCGAGGCATCGAGTATCAAACCTTCACCGACATTGGCCGCTGTTGGGAGTTTGTTGCCGCGGCAAATCGATCCCTTGGCCGGAACCTATTCAAAGTTCTGGTCGATGCGGCCCACTGCGGCGATTCTGGTCTGACTATCTCTGAAAACCAAGCACTGATCGCTCAAATCGCCGACGCCGGAGAGCTGGGAATCTTCCATGCCTCGGCCAGGACAACACGTGGCTGCTTAACAACCGACGATGGCTGGATCAGCGCTTTACTGGCCGCCTGTGCAAAAACGGGCAGCTTGGAAACGGTATTCGTGGAAGCCTTTCACCATGAAGACGACGCGCTGGTAGGCCTAAGAACCGCCGATCCCAACCACGGCATCGACACGCGCGACGGCCGAACCTACGACGAACTGGTGTTGGATGGACTGGCCGACGTGGGGCGACGGTTGAATAATCTGGTTGCCCGTGGTTTGGTGTAGCTTCGCTGGCATCCAACTTTGGAGTGCGGTTCTCCTGCACCGCTTTGGAATTTTTTTTCCGCTGCTTAGCCCGCATCTCTTCTATCTGATGTGCAACGAAAAGGGACGCAGTACCAAGCCTAGCCTATTTTCTTGCTTTTTTGTTTCTTGGAACCTTGTCTTGATTGAAGACTAACTGCGAATGCGAATGGTACGGCGATTGACGATCCAAAGTTTTCCCTCCAGCGGCTCATCATCGAGCTTGGGAATCAGCTTCGTCAGAACCTCCAGTACGCTTGCTTGATCATGTTTTTCAGGACGCATAACGATGCCGCAATGATCTTCTGGCGGATAGGATCGAATGTCAGAGAAATCCAAGTCAAGCGTCACAATCGCGCGTTCTTCCATTTGACAGACAGAAGCGATGTGGTCATCGGTACAACCGACCATGTTCTGATCGTGGATTGACATGGCATCGTGACCAGCATCCTTCAACAGCGTTGTAACCTCAGCCGCCAAGTTCTCCTCAACCTTGAGCTTTGCCATTAGCCCAGACCGGTCGGCGACAGATCAACGGTACGTTCGCGCGAAAGATCGGCCGCGTACCCCATTGCCGCCATAATTCCTTCACGAGTCAGTGATGGATAGCTGGCCAGTACGTCTTCGACACTGGCCCCTTGGGCCAAGTTGTCCAGCACGACCGATGCCATGACTCGGGTTCCTTTGATGCAAGCCTTGCCGTGGCAGATGGCCGGATCAACCGTGATATGTTCGCGCCAATTCATTTAAATGTCTCCTGTAGATAACAACCCTATTGTACTCCTTGTCATTGTTGAAGACACGGTCAGTTTCACCAGTTCTATTGTCTTTTAACGGATGAGTCGCTCCGTGAATTTCTTTACATTTGTGCAGCGGAAAAAAAAGAAGAGGAAAAAGGTGAAGGAGTCGAATGGGTTGTTTCGACAAGCCTCTTCAATCAACCGAAGGGCCGCTCTTCTTTGCCAACGGGATCACCAGACCTATTTGTAAACCTTATCCTCAGGATCGCCGCCGGCCAAAATGTACGACAACAGGTTGTTGACCTCCGATGCGTTCAATTTATCAAGCAATCCTTCTGGCATCTGCGATACCTTTGATTCTTTGACCTCTTCCACACTGTCGGCCGGCACAACGACAGAACCGGCATTCTCGTCGACCGGATACACCAGTAAGTCGCCGTTCTCTTGTTCGATCACCAAGCCCGTCAGGACTTCTCCTTCATCAGTCAGCACCATCGAAGAACTGTATTGGTCGGAGATGTGCTGACTGGGATGGACGATCGCTTCGACCAAATACTTTTTGTCGAACTTGTTTCGAACACTGGTTAGGTTGGGGCCAACGCCGCCGCCAAGCCCGTTCAAACGATGGCAAGCGGCACATTTTGCGCTGAAGTACAGAGAACGTCCAACTTCAAAATCCTTTTTCCCATTGGCGGCCATCGCGGTTTGCACGCTCCACTGCTGACCGGGGCCTTGAGGTTCAACAATGGGAAAATCGGGTTCGGGATTGAAGTCCTTTCCGGTGACATCCTTTAACGCGATTCTTGCGTCATCTGGCATCGTCGCCAACGCTTCGTCACGAATCCTGGATAGGAATCCGCTGTAGCTGGATCCGCCGGACGCCTGAACCGCTTGATTTAAAAATTCGAAATAGGATCGTCGATCTTCCAACGTCCAGCCCACATTCAGGTTTCGCAACATGAACGCATACATCAGCTCGCGCGTCGGAGGGTGGTTGTCGATCATTTTCTGCACCTCCGGGCCGTATTGCTTGCTGCGTTTGGCCAGTTCCGACCACTGCGGAGGCACCGGTGCGGATCGGTTGGCGATCAGGGCAAGGACTTTATTGGCGAGCGTTTCGTCTTGGAGGTAGGTCAGTACGCGAATCAATTCTGTGTTGACGTCAAAATTGTCACTGGGCAACAACGGGCTCAGCTGAGCTACTACTTTCGCCCGTTGGTCGTCGTTTGGTTTTTCCAGTTCGATAAACGTCAAAGCGTAAGCCCGGAGCAATCCCAACAATTGCGAATCCTCGATCGCCGCCACGTCCATCGCCACCAGCCCATCGATCAACTGAGGCTGATGTTTTGCTTCTCCCATCCGTGCCAATGCAACCGATGCAGTAATACGCGTTTGCGGATCGGATTCGGCTGGAATTTTGTCAGCCCAAGATTCGACCGGCTGACTTTCGATCGCGATCCGCGCCGCATGACGCATAAACCGGTCCTTGCTCGAAAGCAACGGCCAAGCCGCCGAAATGGCCTCGGGGGCTTCAACGCCATGAAACGATTCAAGCATTCTGCGTTTGCTTCGCGCGGCAACATAATCAGCATTCACACGCGATGGAGCTTCTTGCGATTCGGTGCCGGTGTATCGAACGCGGTACAACGACGATTCGGCATTGCGTCCTCCGACAGTGAAGTACATCGCTCCATCTTTGCCGATTTCGGCGTCCACCAACGGCAGCGGCGTACCGTAGAGAAACTGTTCCGCTTCGCCGCGATATCCGGCTCCATCGGGGACCAGATGAATCGCGTACATCGTTCCAAAGGTCCAATCGAGCGCGAAGATTGCGTCCTTGTATTTCGTTGGGAACGCTGCTTTGGCTCCTGAAATCAAACCCGTCGGCGATCCCGGCCCGATCTCAACCACCGGTGGCAACGATTCCTCGTAGTAAGTGGGCCACTTGCCCGAACCGCTCCGCCACCCGTAGTCTGACCCGCTGGCGGCGAAACAAATGCGGGTCGGACGATACCACGGCACCCCCATATCCCACTCCATGTCGGCGTCGTACGTGAACAGGTCTCCATGCCGATTCAGTGCAATGTCAAACTGATTTCGATAGCCCATGGAAAAGAGTGATTGTTGTTTGGTTTCGATATTCAATCGTGTAATCCAGCCACCGGGAGCCATCCGCCCACGCGCGTGCCCACGGGCGTCCCACATCCGCGGCAACAGCAATCCCTCGCTCCAGGTTGGGACTCGATCTCCGGTCGTTTCCGCCAGCGGCGCAGCGTTACCGCCGTCAAGATAAAGCGCTTTGCCGTCTTCGGTGGTGAGCACCGCATGATTGCCATGTTCGCCGCCGCCTTTGCCACCGGGAATCGTCTCCGCGGTGTCAAGCATATCGTCACCGTCGGTGTCGGTCAGACGAAATAGGTTGCCGCCGTTGCGATGGAACCACAGACTGTCGAACGCCCAGTGCAGTCCTTGGGCGCTAGAAAATTTAGCGAGCTTCCCAGTTGAGATTTTTTCGACCAGCGGTGGTTGCGGATCGCGCAGCGTCAGTCGAAACAGTCCCGCGTCTGCTTGATCGCACGCGTACAGTCGTCCTTGCGGGTCCGAGCATAATGACACCCAACTACCTTGCTCTTTGGGGACGGAGTAGACTTTCTCCACAACGAATCCGGGTAGTGCGACGATGCCCGCACCATCCGCTTCGGCTTTTGTCTTTTTGTATGCTTCCTTCTTATTTAAAGCAACGGTTTGGGTCGCTGCCTCCGCTTCGGCCAACGTCCGTTGGGCCTCCTCACCAGCAAGCCGACGCAACTGCAGATCTTTAAATTCGGCCTTCATTGGACCGCCCCGATGCAGTTGCAACCCCAACAATCCCTGACTGAGCGCATCGGCATGTTTGTCTGTCACATCGACAACGGTGGTGCCGTTAACTGAATGGATCAAACGATTGCCGACGGCGACAATGCGAAGATCATTCCACTCAGTGGCGACGGGATCTTTCAGCGGAACCAGTTGATCGACGACTTCTTTCTTTCCTTTTTTGGGAATGACGACCTTCTGACCACCGGTGGCAATGATGCCGCGCCCGGTGCCCTCGCTGTAAAGCATCCCCATATAGTCTGGACGCGGATGCAGGTCGGCTTGATAGCCTTTGAGTGCGAAATTTTTCTCTTTGGCCAAACTGCTTCGATACTGCACGCCGGAGTTCACGCCATGGAACCGAACCTTGCAGCGAAACTCAAAATCGGCAACCTCGCCACCCTGCCACACCAAAAATGTATTGGCGGTGATCGGAGCTTCCTTGGTGGTCTGTCCAACGATGGTTCCCTCAGACACCGCCCACAGCGACTCGGCTCCCTTCCAACCTTCCAAGTCTTTCCCATTGAACAGGCTTTGAAATTCTGATTCTTGAGCCTGTGAACGACGGCTGTCTTGGACACCACATGCCAAGGCGATGGTCCCGATAACTAGACAGCGGAACAGCAAACGGCAACGCAGCGATGCGATCGGTCTCATAGTCAAAAATATCTCTGTGAAATGAAAAGTTGTTTCATACCATGATAGAGATATTTCTAACCAAAGTCGATCTTTTTCGACTCGATCACCATTAGAAAATCAAACGCCGCTTCATTTCGGGCTTACGCAAAGCCAACCGCGTCATACTGACGTTGGCTCGCGCTGCCAAGTTTACTGCGGAGCGACAAATTTTGATTCTTGAACCACTTCACGCTGAACGCCGATCAAGCTTTGGTGGTAAAAAACACGCAACTGAGACACCATCTCCTCTTGAGCAAACTTTGATTGTGCTGTGTCGCGCGCTTGTTCGATTATATTTTGCCGGAAAGCGACATCATTTAATATCTTGTCAACACCTTCAGCTAACTCGTCCGCGGTCGCACCTAACCAGCCGGAGACTTTATGTTCGATCACTTCAGGTATACCACCGACAGGCGTTGATACGACAGGAACGCCCAGCAACATCGCCTCCAGAGGCAATAGTGGCAGCCCCTCCCAACGCGGCGTCATCACTAAAACATCCAGGTTTGCGATTACGTCGAGCGCTTCGACGTGAGGCAGCCCGCCCAGCAATTGCAAACGGGAATCAAGCCCGCGCTGTTGGACCTGTTTGCGAATTTCTGGCTCAAGTTCGCCATCGCCTCCCATGACCGCATGAACATTGGGAAGCCTTTCCAGCACGTCAAGGAATAGCTCGGGATGTTTCTGAAAGACCATCCTCCCAACGAATCCTACGCCAAGTTTGCGATCGCCTTTTTCTGCTTTGGGTTGCGCGATTCCATTGTGGATGACACGATGGCTTTTCTTTTTAGGCAACAATCGCGCGTCTACCGCTAGTTTTTTATCGTAGTGGGATACGAACACGACGTGATCCGCACGGCGAATAGAAAAGAACTCGCCGGCCCAACCAAGCCAGCGCGATAGAGTGCTTTTTCGTTTGAAGTGAAAACCATGCACGGTATAAAAACTGGTCGTGGGATCCTTCAACCGACCGTAGAAGAAAGCAGCCCGTCCACCGTGGCAATGCACGATATCAGGCTGAAATTCGGCAATCACTTCTTTGACACGCCGGGAAGCCGCTCGGTCGGTGCGGCCTCGGAAAAAGCGCCCAACGAAAGTTTGAACGCCCAGCCCTTCAGCCATTTCAGCCAGATAGGTGCCGTCCTCGGTTAACAGCGCACATTCAACATCGCCGTCTGGAAAGAGTTCGTTTTCAGTCTCTTCGCTGCCTTGATCCGAGCGGCCCAGCCTCGTCAACAATTGCACGACATGATTGGTACCGCCTCCGGGCGCTCCGTCACAAACGAAGTGAAGTATTTTCGTAGATTTCTTATCTGGATTCGGTTTGGCATCCGTTGGCGAAGCGACTCCTTGAGGCCGATTTTGAACGACCAAGCCCAGCAGAAGAAATACGACTGGCATTGTGATCCAGAACGTGTAGATGTCCGAGGTAAGGCAGTTCGCCAGCTGCCCAAAACACGTCGCGATCAGCACCACCGCGTAGGGATCGCCAACAAGATACAGCCCGACCAGACGAACCAGAACGGCGCTGACAAATAGTGCCATACACGCGAAACCAAAGATCCCCGTTTCCAACATCACACTGATATAGGAGTTGTCGGGAGATTCTTCATGAAGACGAACTCCCATCTTATACCCCCATCCAGAAATGACTGACTCGTTCATCATCGCGATGTACTCCGGCCAGTTCTCGGAGCGGTTGGAAGAAAACTCATTCGCATCCCCCAGCCCTGGAATAAATCTCTCGAGGTTCGTCTTGAGCGCATTATTCTCTAGCTTTCCTCCACCGCCGCCGCCAAAGACCATCGCACCACCTCCGCCGACAACGGCCAACGCTATACCAAACACGCCAAACAACATCAGCCATTGACGAAACTTCCGCGCCGTCGGTGTCAGCACAACTAACGCCATCGAAGCCACGCCCAGATGCATCATCGCAGCGCGACTTGACGCCACGTAAACAACGTAGCCAGCAACCAACAGGCATCCAGCGATTCCAATAAATCTGAAACGATGTCTAGAGACCGACAACAGATACCCAACACAAATCGTGCACCAAGTTGCTGTCATGTGGCCGAACGCACCGGAGTTTCCAATCAATCCTCCTGCGCGAATTTGCGCTCCACCGTCCATCCACAATTTCTGCTGTCCTGAACGAACTTCGATTTGAAAGGCATGCAGCACGATGCCAATCGCAATCGCCAATGCGCCGCCAATTGCCCAAGCAGCGACCGTTTTATCAATCAGATGTCGGTTGACCGCGAAAAACAGCCCGAAGAAAAACGGCAATAGAATACCCAGCAATCGCACCCACCGAATCGAGCAGTCAACGGCATCCTTTGCGGTTTGGATCTGCAATAGCGATATCAGTGCCGCCGTGATAAAGAACATCAACGCCAGATGACATATTTGCAGTCGTCCTTTGGGCTTCACACAGAAACAAACGAAGAACGCCACCGGCAACAAAAAATCAGCAGCACCAACGCCTCCAACGCCCGGTAGATGCGCAGCGATGATCGGAATCAGCACCCCATACGCAATGGCGACCAAGACTGACCAATGCTGGGCACGTACCCAATCAATCAGCGCACAAACACGGTTCCTTAACATCGGTTGGTTCGAGACCGCGGCATAATTCATTTGATGCATTTCGATGCTCCTGATGTTGTTTCAACCAACGGAGGAAGGAAGACACCGGCAGTTGCAGCCTCAATTAAGTCCACTTTGTCACCGCGTCCTTCAACGTCTACCCAATGGCCCAAGTCGCGTTGGAGCAACGTACTCAGGTTTCTGACATCAGTCGCAAACTCCTGGCAGAGTTGAGTGCGAAACTCAGGTCGCAACTCAGCGCGTTGCTGTGGCTTGCGTAGATTTGATTTAAGTTTCGCCACGAAACCGCTTTTTCCACGCAGAGACTTCCGAACTTGATTTACCGCCGGAGCCGCCCACGCAGGAGGATCCAGCACCAATTTACTCAGCGCCGGAAAACGATGGCCGTGGGCAGCATTCACTTTAGGAAAATCGGTTTTCGCAAACGCGGGCAAATCAAGAAACCGAAGTACGTTTTGAAACGTCGCCGCGCAATCCGCTTTAAAATCATCGAAGACAATAATCATGCGTTGTTCTTCAGGAACCAATTCCATCAGCCGTTTCACCTGCTGGTGGTAACTGGCCACCGCGCGATATTGCAGAAACTGCGGTGCTTCACAGCCGTCGGGGACAAGTTTCCCGTTGTGGCGATCTTCCTGCATCGCCCAAGCCTTCTCAAAATCGGGCTCTGTTTCGATATAGCTGAACAGAACTTCCGCATGAAAGGCATGAACGACTTCCACGGGGTTGCGCAGCATCGCGATAAATTTGGCATCGGGATTGAATTTGAGGATCTCCTCGATCGCGACTTCCGACCTCAAATAGTTCGTCGATCCTTCCCCGATGACTTGATGCTGCCCCGTGGCGGATTCGAACAGGGCAAGGTAGTTCTCCAAGCAGTTCATCTGGTGCCGCCGTTTCAATCCCGGATAGTCATGACTCCAGTAAAACGGTTCTTTGGGCTTTGAAATAAATACGTTGGGGTGTTCTTCGATGTACGCCGCCAGCGACGTCGTGCCACTTTTGGGGGCACCAAGAATAAATGTATTGGGATAATTTTTGTTCACTTTAGTATGCCTTTTTCACTTTCAACGGATTGAGCAATGCCGACAGTTCAACCAAGTTCAACCCGCACCTTGTGTCGACGCCAACTTGCTTCTTAACGATCCACCAATTGCAGAGATTCTGCAGCACGATCGTGAGGCTTACCGACGTCGCGAGTCCGACCATGCCGAAGTAGCAGACTCCTATCGACCCACTGGCAACGGCGAAGAGCGCGGTAACCAAGTTCACTGTCATGGCCGTCTTTTCGTGTCCGGTCATCATTAGCACCACCTGACACGGCCCAGTCGCAACGCAAATCAATTGCCCCAGCACAAGGATCTTTAAAAAGATCGCACCTGAGCTGTAATACTGCCCAAAGGCCAAACCGAGGATCGTTTCGGGGAACGCAACCAGGATCGCTCCGACGATCAGCGCCGGCAATGCCGACACGTTTGCAGCGAGGCTGACTAACTTTTGTAGCTGCACCATGTCGCGCTGCTGAAACAGCTGCGGCACGTCGGAGATGATGGCGGTATTGGTGATCTGTAAAGGGATGGTCAGAAACGCCAGCATGCGTTGAGCAACGGCATAGATCGCCAGCGCCGCAGGAGCCGCAAACGCACCCGCCAACCAAATATCAGTTTGTGCGATCCCAACTCCCAAAACCTGAGTCATCATCAAAGGGACGGCCAACGCCAACAGAAAAACTCTGCTCTCTGCGTTGGAATCCGCTTCTGGAGACTCATCCAGCGACTGGAGATTTTTCGAGTCGCATCGACGGTTAAGTTGAAATAACTTGACGCAAACAATCGGAAGCGTAACAAGAAACGCCGCCGCGTAGCATCCAAATGCAATCGCAAGATTCAACCAACCGTTCCAATGGGCGATACCCAGAAGAAACAGAAATAAGAGATGGGGCAGTGGACCACCTGTGATGCTACCGAAAAGATTCGACCAAATTCGATCGTGAAACCCACGGGCCGACTCCGCCAACATCAGGTGCAGCGAACGCAACAGCGCCGAAAGCGCAAACAAAAAAGCGATCAGCTTCGGGCTCTCGAGCCCCGTCGCTGCTAACCAGTTACCCGCCAGAAAATAGGCCAAGGTCGCGAACATGATACTAGCGACAATCACGATCGGAATCAGTTCCTTCAACAGTTTTGTTGTCGAAACGTGTTCCGTCGAGCTTCTCCCTTTGTCCTGCGCTTCAGCAATCAGTTTGACAACCGCAATATTTAGACCGCAGTTAGAGAAGAGGCTGATCAGAACGAGGAAGCTGAACAGGAGAATAAACATCCCAAACGCTTCGGGCGCCAGCGCGCGAGCCAACAGCGCATTGAATCCAAATATGCCGACAAACGCCATCAGTCGAGATATCAAGACAAATAGCGCGCTCGACGCGAACTTCTTTACAAGCGATTCATTCATAACTTTGTTCGGCGTTAAAGGAGACCTAAAACGCCCCTTCACGCAGAAGTACCGTCTTGAATGTGCGGCCGATAATGTAGAAGTCAAACCAAACCGACCAATTCCGCACGTAGTAGTCATCAAGTTCTACGCGGCGTTTGTATGTCGTGAGGTTACGGCCAGAAACCTGCCAAAGCCCCGTCAGTCCAGGTTGGACTCGGATGTAGTTCTCCAGAATCGCTTCGTAACGTTCGACCTCGCCGACAACAATCGGACGCGGCCCCACCAGCGACATTTCGCCTACCAGGATGTTCCAAATCTGCGGAAGTTCATCAAGGCTCGTTTTGCGAAGGATGCGACCGGGCAAAGAGACGCGCGGATCATCCTGCAGTTTATAAGTCGCGTCCCACTCCTCTTTTGCTTCGGGATTTTCCGCCAAGTGCTTTTTCAGGATCTCATCGGAGTTGACCGCCATGGTACGGAATTTCCACGCCTTGAAACGTTTTCCGTTTTTACAAATTCTCTCATGGCCGAAAAATAAAGGGCCCGGATCAGCGATTTTCAACCACACTGCAATCGCAGTGAAAAAAGGAAGACCAAACAAGAGAACCGAACAAGAGATTGCAAGGTCCACCAATCGCTTGGTGAATTTACTCGAAGGAAGCATCAAACGATCCTCGAACGAGATACCGCCGTTGCGACCAATCGCTTGAATCGACGGCAGCCTCGAATCATCCGGCTGCGTGACGACTCTTACGAACGACTTTAAATTGGTTCTGATAAACGTACCCAGTTCGTTCTCCGCGCGGCCGCGACGATGGACCAGCGACACATGTGCGTTGTTGGCTTCGGAGATTTCTTTTGCTTCAGACACCTTGCCCAAATGATGTTGCCGAATATCGTCGGAACAACCATCAGGGACTTCATCTTGGACAAATCCAACTGGCCTCAAGCCAAGGTACAAATTGTTGAGATGGTTGTAGTACAGTTCATCAACGCGCCGGTCCGCCGAAAACACAAGGCACCGCACGCCCCACCATTTCGTCCTGGCCAGCAGGCTCCTGCCGATCGCGCGACAGACGGGGGTCAAGATCAACAACATAGGAAACATCAGTGCGGTAATAACCCAATGCGGATTCTGATGATAAAACATCGCCCACGTCGTCATGATGTAGAGCACACCATTGCACAGCGACATTTGCCGGAACTCATAAACCGGGTGCATTCCCACCGGATCGTAGAGCTCCAAAATAAGGAACGACGATGCCATCCCGCCAAACAGAACTAGCAACAACCACAGGCACGAAGATGTTTGAGCACTGTAGATATCAAAGAATGACCCTGTGAAGTATGCGATACTAAAGCAGCAGATTAAACAGGCGGTGTCAATCAAGAGCAGCGGGAATACCGTTTGCAAGATCTGACGACTGTAGGCAAAGTTAATTCCCTGCGACTTGATCTCGCGGTTGTTGATGACCGCTGAGGAGATTGAATCTGACATTATGTTTCCGGCGTAAAAAGAGGAGAGGCTTTGCGGTTTCAAGGGCATGGCAAAACCGGTCGACGCGTGCGAATTGGAATGATTTCCGCACGCTGCATTCGAAACATAGGTCACCCGAGAGTCGCTAGCACAGAAAGAATGCAGTATTTCAACTTGCAAAATGCGAGTCTTAAGCCCTTATACGCAAAACTTCCCTAACCGTCATAATCCGATCCCAAAATGCCGATAACATCGAAAGTCTTCTCTGCATAGAGTCCATCGATGTTCACATTCTCCTCACACAACCTCAGCCACCGGCTTTGCCGAATCGTATGGCTTGCTGCAATCGTCGTATTTGCGGTCAGCTTTTCGGGGTGCGGTCGCGCTCTGCGCAAGGGTAGCGTGACGCCTCAGGAAGTCTGCGAGGAATGTCTGTTTCCGCCACGTGATCTGATGGTGCCCATCGATTATCGCTATCTCGAGGGTCCTCAACCGGACGAACACTACGTCGATTCAGAAGACGTCTTGGGCATCTATATCGCGGACATCATCGGCGAGCGCGAAGCGCTTCCTAGTGTTGCGTATCCCAGCTTTCGCCAAACAGGGGCTCCGATCGAACCCTTTGTCGGACATCCGATCACGGTCGAAACAGATGGTACGATTCATCTGCCCTACGTCGAGAAAATATTCGTGCGCGATATGTCATTAAGCCAAGTCAGGGATGCCATCCGCGAGGCGTATTCGGTGAAACGATCCTTCATCGCTGAAGACAGAGAGAACATCCAAGTTACGCTGATTACGCCTCGGTCGCATCGCGTTCACATTTTCCGCCAAGACACGCGCTACAACGTACCCGGTCTTCAGCAGACCTCACAATTTGAGATCTCCCGGCGATGGGCTGGATCGACGCTGTTCCTTGAACCCAAGGATGCCAGTGTGCTTTCGGCGTTGCTTCGAACAGGTGGACTACCGGGAATCGATGCGCGGAACGAAATCTGGGTGATGAAAGGATTGTCCGAAGACGAAATCAGCGAGATTCATGAAACGCCGATAGAAACCAATCTTAAAGGCAACTTGCCGATGATGTTGGCCAAGCATGACTCGAAACTGATTCGCATTCCGCTAAGACACAATGCCGGATCGCCACTGCCGTTTGATCTCGAAGATGCGCTACTTGGTGATGGCGACGTTGTTTTTCTTCCCAAACGCGAAGGCGATCATTTCCTGACGGGCGGTTTGCTGCCACCGGGACGAATTCCGCTCGAACGAGACCGCGACATCGACGTCATCGAAGCCATCGCGAAAGCAACCGGTTCGACGCTGGGCGCACCCGGCGGTTTCCGTTCACCAATCCAGTTCAATGGAGGCCCCGGCAACGTGTTTGCACCGACGGAGTTGATCGTTGTTCGCAGAACCGAAGCCGACGTGCAATATAAAATCAGGGTCGATCTACAAAAAGCGATGGACGATCCGTCCGAAAGGTTGCGGATCATCCCCGGTGATCTATTGGTACTGCGTTACCGTCCGCACGAACTGGCCGGCAATGTTCTGTTGAACCTCTTTGATTTCGGATTTAATTTTAATCAAGGCACCAATGTGCTTCGGTAGCGTTTGATCAAAACACAAACGCTCAACTTTTCGTCGCTTAACTCCTCGTCAACGACTCTTCCGACCGAAACGGAATCGTAAGCAGCGGCAGCAGGTCAAGCGTTACTGCGATCATCATGCCCAGAAAAATGCCCATCAATCCGCACATGGTTAAAACGATAGGTTTCTTCGGCCAAACAAGTTCGCCTTTTCTGGCAAACTCGATGATCTCAGCCACGTACCCGCCAAAATCATCCACCAACGATTGCTTCTTGGCTTCCTCCACAATGGTTTGGTGCATCTCTAAGCTACGCTCATAGTCAGATCGCAGTCGTTCTGCTTTCAAGCTGACCGCTAATAAATTTTTGGCTGATTCGTTTTCGGTAAGTATGGTGCGTTGCATAAAACCAAGCCGACTGTTGACGTCGGCCAGGTCCTCTTGCAACAGCAACCGGTAGGCCTGCAGAACATCTCCCGGTTGCACGTCCACGCCCAGTTCGGCATCGGCAACGCGCTTTGTTGAAGACTGAAGGATTGATTTCAGCCGCTCGATCCCGGCGTCAATGTCTTTAATTTTCGGATGATCAGCACCCAAGTTACCGGCAAGGTCTTCACGCTGGACCATCAAATCGTACAGATTGTCAAACTCAAGACTGGCGGATTCCTGCCGCTGGGGATAGACGGTCTGCAACATCTCATGAATTTGATTTGATTTGACTGACACCAACAACTGCAATCGTGGCACATGCACGTCGTCGATTTGCGACAGCCTTTCCAGGTCTGAGTACTCTCGTCCGGTGATTGGATCGGCGGTCCTTGAAACGATATCTAATCGGGACTCAAGGGCCACCTTTTTTAGTTGCAATTCGGCCAGATCGGTCTGGAGTTCAACGATTCGTTTTTGATGAGCGTTCTCTAAGGATTCGCGGTCCCAAACGCCAGGTGCTTGTTCAATGAATTCTCGGTACAACGTTTCCTTGGCGGCGACTTCATCCTCCAGAACTTTCCCAAGCCCACCGACGATTTCAACGGCCTTTTCCTGATCATCCAGACGGGAATCTTCAATGAACTTCTTATATGCGATCAAAACTTCGTCAACGACTTTGGCGGATTCTTTGGCGCTGACATGGTTGAAGGCAACCTTCACGACGAAAGCACCGTCAGAATCTCCTGAACCTGCCCGAGTGATCTTGAGGTGGTTTTTAATGTAGTCGACCGCGGTTTTGTCTTCTGAGATCAACTGATTTAGTTCAGGCAATTGATCCAACTCCGCCTGCAGGACCGCTTGACCGACGATGAGAGGACTGCCGATCAACTGCAAATGAGTCGCAAAGAAACTGTCGTATGCTTTTGCGTCGGGCGATTTGGTTTCGTCGTTAATGAATTTAGGTGTCTTTTGAATCACCATAATCCGGCCCGAAGCCTCGAACGATTTCGTAGACAGCAAAATAATGGCGCAGCCAATAATAGCGCCAACGATCCCTCCCACGACCAGGAACTTCCAACGGCGCGCAAGCGTCACGTAGAGCGCAGTGGGATCGGTGTAATGATTGAACGCCGCTTCACCTGCGGCTTCGATGGCTAGGTTCGTTGGATCGGGATCGGGATCAGGAAGTTCAGTATTTTTGACTATCATGAGACTATTTCCCCGCCACTTCAGAAAACGTCTTGGTTGTATCGCTTGAGGAGGTTGCAGTCGATTCTGTATTTAGCGCGCCCAAATCCAACACGCAGTCGTTTCCAAACTGATTCCGCCGCTGCTGATGTTGTTTCCAACATTCGTCCACCAGCGTTTTGAATTCAGCGCGAAAGCGTTCCTCACTGAAGGATTCGGCGTGTTCGCGAATCTCATCGGCATCAAAATAGTCTTCTGGCAGTTCTTCGAAAGTAGCAATCGCCTCTAACAGCGCATCGCAGGTTTGTTCTTCAAAATGCAGGCCCGTTTTTCCGTGCAAGATTGTTTCGCGCGTGCCGCCGCGACCAAGCCCAATCACGGGCGTGCCGCACGCCATCGCTTCGACAGGCATAATTCCAAAATCTTCAAGCGCTCCAAATACGAAACCTTTGGCCCGACGCATGTGATCGACCAAGACTTCGTCGGATTGATATCCCATCAATTTAACGTTAGGACCAGCAATTGATTTCAACTTCGCCATTTCGGTGCCATCGCCGATCACGACCAGTTGCGCATCCTTGAATTTGGAGAACGCTTCGACGACCAAATCAAATCGTTTATAAGGAACCAGCCGTCCGGCAGCCAGATAAAAATTTTCTTTGCGATGTTCGGGCGTGAACCTGTTCACGTCCACCGGTGGATAAACGACATGCGCTTTTCGACGATACGTTTTCCAAATCCGCTGCGCAACAAAATGGGAATTGGCGACGTATACATCGGGGCGATCTGCAGTTCCGCGATCCCACATGCGAATGTAGTGCAGCGCGGCACGAACAAACCACGCCTTGGGGCCCCATTTCAAATTTTGCTGTTGCAGATATTCATGTTGGAGATCCCACGCGTACCGAATCGGCGTATGAACGTAGGAGACATGCAGTTGTTCACAGCTTGTGATGACGCTTTTGGCGAAAGCATGGCTTGACGACAACACAACCTCGGCATCGCTAACGTCAAACTGCTCGATCGCAAAAGGCATCAACGGAAGGTAGTTACGGAATCTCTTCTTTTGAAATGGCAATCGTTGAATGAAAGAGGTTTCAATTTCGTTAACGCCAACGTATTGCTTTTGCTGGTCATCGAGATGATCAATGATCGAATAGACCGTAGGATCCGGAAAGCACTTGACCATTTCGCGCACCACTTTTTCGGATCCGGCAACACAATCAAACCAATCGTGGACCAGTGCAATTCGGTTCATGGCAATTCAGATAGGGAGGAGAAGAGAAATAAGTGCTGGAAATTTACTTGCGAAGATTGGCAACGCTCTAAACCGAACCGCAAAATCTGGGTTCAGAATTTCAAACGTGACTTCACAACGATGTAACGGTAGCTTTTTATTTCCCTCAAACGGGATTCCTTAAAAGAATCCCAGATTCATTTGCCATTTGCTCCATTTGCTCGGGGCTGACACAAAACACAAACCCGAATAACCAGACTATGCGCTCTAACCGGCCTTCACGACATTGATCGGTTGGCCGTTTTGAAAGGCGGCGATGTTGTCGGCGGTGATTTGCATCAATCGTTTTCTGGCCTCGATGGCGGTCCAAGCAACATGCGGGGTCAGCAAACAGTTTGGCGCCGATAGAAGTGGGTTGCTGGGCTCGGGCGGTTCGGACGATAAAACATCCAAACAAGCGCCACCGATCTGCTGTTTTGACAACGCATCAGCAAGATCTTGTTCGTGGATCAAACCGCCGCGCGCCGTGTTAACCAAGATCGCCGTCGGTTGCATTTGCCCTATCAATTCACTATTGATGAACTGATTATTCGTTTCGGTCAAAGGGCAGTGCAAACTGAGGTAATCTGATTCGGCAACGACTTCTTCTATCGAACCCCAACGCGATGACTCAAAACCGGGAACGTCTTTTTGTGTTCGGCTGTGAATCATGATCTTCAAACCAAACGCTTGAGCCAATTTAGCGGTGGCTTGCCCGATCCGACCAAATCCGATCACGCCAAACGTTTTTCCGGTCAGTTCGTTGATAGGGGAAAGCCAAAACGAAAAATTATTGCGCTTTTGCCATTGCCCCTCACCAATCGCTTCATGATGCGCTTCGGACCGATGTATGAACGATAGCAGCATCGCGAAAACATGTTGCGCTACCGATTGCGTGCTGTAGACCGGCACGTTGCACACCGTAATCCCACGCGCTTCTGCCGCCGCAACATCGACGACGTTATATCCCGTTGCCGTCACCGCGATCAGTTTCAATTGAGGCAACTGATCCATCGTATCGGCATCTAGAGGTACCTTGTTTGTCAACACGATGGGCGCTGATTCACACCGCGCGACGGTTTGCTCAGCCGAGGTCCGATCGTAAGTGACGACGTCGCCGTGAGCTTCTACGGGGCTCCAAGGGTTATCGCCGGGGTTGAGCGTATGGCCGTCGAGGACAACGATTTTCATGATTTTTGCGTGGCATTATGTGGGGATGTGAAAAACTGAGCAATTCATCATCCTATAAATCAGCGCAAAAAAACACCCTCGGCAACCTTGGGTTTCAGGGGGGCTAAAAACACCAAAGTTGATCCGAAGGCGATTGGTCTGATCCCGACTTGGCATCCTTGCAAAGTCGGAGTCGAGTTAAGTGTTTAGCGATTTAGAGGTCCAACGGCGTAAGCTTCCGTGCTACCCACATTGGACCGTGCTTGGATGACTAGAATAAGTAATCTTCAGCAAAACGCAAAACAACTCCATTTGTTCTGTTCGAAGGCAAACTGAAATCAAGTTGCTTTCGACGAGGGGCAAGTTATTGAAATGCTGAAGACCGGTCAAGGCTGGTTTCTTGAATCAATCTGAAAAACTTTTTGACATCGGCACATGGAAAAATAGATAAAGCATCGGAGACAAAAACCAGCATTTTTGCGACACGTAAATCACTCAATCTACCCAAAGGCCAGTTTGAAAAAAAATTCGCTTGCTATCAAATCCAATTCGGGAAATCAAAAACGAATTTACTCTACCACTAAATTCGTCTTGCCACCCGCAGCTTCGCGCTGCGTGCACGCGGATTCTCCATCAGCTCGCCTTCGGAGGCTGTGATTGGTTTTTTGGTCAGGTTCTCCAGCCGATCATCTTTTACGATCGATTGTTTCACGATCCTATCTTCTAGCGAATGAAAGCTGATCACGGCCAAACGGCCGTCGGAACTGAGAACATCCGGCATTCGATTCATCGCAACTTGCACCCATTTCAATTCTTCATTGACGGCAATCCGCAACGCCTGAAACGTGCGCGTGGCGGGGTCGATCGAGTGATTTTTTGATCGGGGCACACAACTGCGAACAATTTTTGCCAACGCACTGGCGGATCTGATGGTCGTGTCTTTGCGCACAAGGCAGATCTTCCGTGCGATCCGCCGGCTCAGTCGCTCTTCGCCATACTGGTAAATAATATCCGCCAAATGTTTTTCGTTCAGCCGATTGATAATTCGCCAAGCCGCATCGCCTTGGAGTGGATCGAACCGGAGATCTAAATCTCCGTCGCTTTGGAAACTAAACCCGCGATCGCGATCGGCCAACTGATCACTCGAAAGCCCAAGGTCCAACAGCACCCCATCGACGCTTTCGATTTCTAACTGATTCAAATACTCCGGGACATCGGCGTAGTTGGAATGAATAAAGGTCGCGCGCGGATCGTCGATCTTTTCAATCGCCAATTCGACAGGAAGCGGATCACGGTCAAACGCAACCAAACGCCCCTTGGGCCCCAGTCGTTCCAAAATGGCAGTCGCATGACCGGCCCCGCCCAACGTTCCGTCGACGATGACCGAATCGGGCGATAAGTTAAGTCCGTCGAGAACTTCGTCCATCAGGACGGGAATGTGAATGGTCAAACGAAGTCCGCTTCTTCAAAAAGGTGTTTTACTGAGCCAAAAAAAAGACATTCTCAACCCTTGAGTGAACTAACTTACAAACATAGTCTAAGGAAGTGACTAGAATGTCAATAAATATTCCTGCTTTCTCTAGGTTCAAAGCCGACCGTGTAGCCAGCTGCAAACCCAGCCGAAAGAACTCAGAGCCCCCCTTTGGCAACCCACCTTGTTGAACCATGTTAAATCCACAGCCTCAGACCGCACCGCACCTTGAAGCCGCTCAGTCGCCGCCGACGTTTACGCGTGGCCAGTGGGTGCGGGTAAGACCATGGCACCAAATACAGTTGACGCTGGATCTTGAGGGGAGCTTGCAAGGCCTGCCGTTCATGCCAGAAATGGTGAAACTCTGCGGACAGCGACTTAAAATCGACAGATTTGCAAATCAAGTTTGTGCTAACGTGGGCACGGTCAAAATCCGGAAGCTCGACAACGTCGTCGTCTTAGAGGTTGGTCGCTGCGATGGTCAGTTCCACGGTGGTTGTGAAATGGGCTGCGACATCCTTTGGAAAACGCAGTGGCTGGTGGATGACGATGAAACGGTTCAGCCAACAGAAGAAGCGTGTGAAACCTCTGTCGCGCACCGTGCGGACCATGTCAACCAAGGGTTTCAAGCGTCCTTGGTCCAACTGGCAACCGTCGCCCAGGATGATGAGGCTGAAAAAGTCGCTCCATGTTTTCGTTGCCAAGCGACAGAGCTCGGGGCAGCGTCGCGTCAAACATCGGCGTTCAATCTCCAGCAATACCGTGTCGAACACACCACCAACGGCACGTCCATCGGTCGCATCGGTACCTTTCTGGCTTCCACGTTGTTGAGAAAAATCACAAAGCAAAACGGAAACTGCGAAGGGCCTTGCCGCCGGACGCCCGCTTCCCACCTAGGGCTGTCCGTCGGCGAAAGAGTTCGTGTCAAAACTTTTGAAGAGATCCTCAAAACGCTTGACGCCCAAGGTTGCAATCGTGGCTTGTGGTTCGATGAAGCGGAGATGCGGCGCTTTTGTGGGCAAACCTTAACCGTGTCGCGACGAATCACACGCATTATCAACGAAGGGACCGGCCAGCTATTAAATCTGCAAGTACCATCGGTCGTGCTCAATGAGACGCAGTGCTCCGGATTGAGTCGAAGGTTTTGCGGACGCGGCATGCTCCACTTCTGGCGCGAGGTTTGGCTGGAGCGGGCTGAGTAATGCTTCCTCTGACTCGGGCGAGGATTGGCGAGAGTTAAAACGCGGATTAAGATACGGTCCTTTCGGCGATAGCGTTTTATCAATTGCAATCTTCATTTCTTTAACCAAAGGACCTTCCCCGATGGCACTGACCGAATCAACGATGCTTAAACTTGGATCTCCCGCCCCCGATTTTTCTCTGACGGCGACCGACGGCAGCACCGTGACCAAGGGTGATTTTGCTGGAAAACCGCTCTTGGTAATGTTTATCTGCAATCATTGCCCCTTCGTCAAACACTTGGCCGAGCAATTGAAATCCGTTGCCGATGACTATATGGATCGCCTTGGCGTCGTTGGCATTCAGAGCAATGACACCGCGGCCTATCCAGATGATTCTTTTGAAAAGATGAAAGAGGAAGTGGAATCCAGAGGCTACGCATTTCCGTATTTGTTGGACGCCGATCAATCCGCCGCCAAAGCATTCACGGCCGCTTGCACGCCCGACTTCTTCCTCTTTGATTCCGAACATGCGTTGGCGTACCGAGGACGTTTTGATGAAACGCGTCCAACCCGGATTGAATCCGGTGTCTACGATTCAACGCAAAATCCTGCCACCGGCATTGAAATTCGTGCCGCGATTGACGCGGTATTGGCGGGCGGGCAACCGTCGGAAAAACAGTACCCGGCAATGGGATGCAACATTAAGTGGACACCCGGCAACGAGCCCGAATACTTCTCGTCAACTTCGTAACCTACCCACTTCAGTAACCTACCCACGTCATACCCACTCATCTCCCGCACAACTCTTATTCCGCGGCGACCTTGTTATCTTGCGTTCGTCCAGCTCATTCCAAAGGCTTCGGCGGATCTAGCTTCGGCGGATCTAAAATCCCCGTACGAGTGTTGCACGATGGAGAGGGTATTTTTTTTAGGTGTCTGTTTGACTTGCAGAATTAAATCCCCCGGCCCCAATTGGTGTAAACACGGGAAAAGCTTGATAAATCGCCCTTTATAACCGGTCCTTCTCTCATAAAACCAACGGTCTTTCGAACCGACTTGTCTTTTTTGCAGTTTGTAGCATTTGAAGAAGTGGATAACCACTACTAATATAGATGCGTGAGGTGTAATAACATGATCGTCTCTTAAATGAACCGATCTTTGAGCCTCGCACGTTTTTTGTAGAATGAAGCTTCCAATCTGTGTCCTCTTCTCCTTCCACCTCAAAAAACGACGCAGAACCTTTTTTCCGTTTGCAGCACGATCCCTCATGTTGCTCGACGGCGGAGCTTGCAATTACTTTTTTAATGCGTCGTAGAACTTAATCTCGAGTACCCCCTACTCTGGCATTCAATAATGGAACATCCACTCTCAATACCTGAGTTAAGCGACAGCTTGTTTCAGCGATTTCGAATTTTACTAGGGCGCTGTTCTTCTGTGCTTTCAGTTGATCTCGATCGTGACGCAGCAGATGCGGTCGTTGTACCGATCGTCTCAGAGAGGGTTGAAGTGGAATACATTGAGGAAGAGCCTTACAAAGAAAATTCTAGCTCGTCGTACAAGCGGTCGAAGAAGCGTAAGATTTACTGCTTCAATTGCAACCGGCAAGAATTTCACATCATGGCCTACAAGGGGACCATGCTTCACTCTTTTCTTGTCGGGATGTCGTTCGGACTTGCACGTATTTTCGGCCCCTATCGGTGCACATGCTGCGGAAAGAAGAGAGCGATGTTCGCGGACTTCTGCAGTCTTTCTTACCACTGGCGAATGGCCTCCGAACGACGGCTTAGCAAAACGGGGCGACGCCGAAGCAGGAGTCGAAGTAGAGGCAGCAGTAGTAGACGCCGGTAACAATTGCTAGCGAAAACTGATTTAGCTTGATGCATTCACGTTAGCCTGCCAAAATCTAAGCGGCAATTTATAACTCCGCTACGTAGTTTTTGCCAAGTAGTTTCTAATTCCGTCACGTCATCAGGGAAGATGAACATGGGCAGGCGACTCTCCTTTTCCAACGGCCGTCGATTGGTCGACGATGTTATTCGCGTCTCGAACAAGATGCCGATGGCCGCGTTTTCCTCAGAGTGGGATGTGGCGCAAATCGCGAAATTACGACGGATGGCCAAGCCCAGGATTGCGTGGAACGTGTTGATGATGAAGGCCCACGCGATGGTGTGCCAAAAAAATGCGATGCTCCGCCGCGTCCACGTCAAAGTCCCCTACGCTCATCTCTACGAACATCATCAAAGCGTTTGCATGATGACCATTGGCCGTAAACACGATGGCGAAGAGCGATTGTTCTTTGCGCGGTTTAATGAACCCGACAATTACACGTTGATCGAATTGCAAGAACTGTACGACACCTATCGCAAGGCCCCGGTGGAAGAGATAAAGCAATTTCGTCACCAGATCACGTTCGCCAAATTTCCGGCCCCCGTTCGCCGATTTGCTTGGTGGGCATTGTTCAACCTGTGGCCGCAGAAAAGAGCCTCGCACATGGGGACCTTTGGCATGAGCATCTCCGGGCATCGCGGTGCGTTCGGATCCGGCCATCTCGGAACCAACACAACGATTCTTGGCGTCGACCCAAACCCGCGTAATGGCGTCGCAAAAATGCTGCTGACCTTCGATCACCAAATTATGGACGGGGTTCCCGCCACCGAAACGTTAATGCTAGGCCAACGCATGTTGGCAACGGCAGTGGCCAAGGAATTGGCAGACATGGCCGGCGTTGATCAAAATACGCTCGAGCCGCTGACAGAGCTGCAAAAGGAAGAAATTCGCGTGAAGCTGGCCGACAAGAAACGCCAGCGCGAGGAACTAGAACAGCAACGCCGCCGCAATCGCAGACGCAAAACTCCTGCCCTTGCCGCCAAACGAGCGGCGTAGCCAAAAAAATGCCGATGCAAAGGACTTCCCACGTCCCGCCCTTCGTTTTAAGGGGCCTCGCTAATGTTGAGCCTGTTCCATCGAAGACCCTATTTTCGCCTAGTGGTTTGTCAGGGATGGAAGTTAGAGTGTGTCGTCGTAGCCGGAGTCGCCAGACTTCGGTTTTATACTGCTGAACTGAATTCTGGCGAATCCAGCTACACTAAAATTAAATGTTGACAGACCACTAGGGCCCCGGTGCAACTTTTCGAACATGGCTCTACAATACGGTATTATCCAATTCCTCTTGAGAGAGACCCATGATCGGGATCTATGAAACGATCTGTTCTTTAGTTGGCGGATTCCCTTCCATCCCCCCAATCGCAAACCTAATTCTGGACATTGATGTGCCAACGTTGCTGGCGACGGCCGCTGATTCTGCCGTCGACACGGCCTCCCACGCGAGCGACGGTCACGGCGATTCCAGCCTGACGAAGAACCTTATCTTTCTACTAATCGCCGCGGTGCTGGTCGTGCTTAATGGATTTTTCGTTGCGGCGGAATTCGCGCTGGTGAAAGTCCGCCCGACTCAAATCAATAAAATGGTTCGAGACAATCTCGCGTTCGCCAAAACAGCTCATTGGCTGACCGAACGACTGGACAACGCTTTGGCGGCGTGCCAATTGGGGATCACGATGGCTTCCCTGGCACTGGGTTATGTTGGTGAACCTGCGTTCTTCAGCCTGATCAAGCCGTTGTTCGAGTTTACCGGAATGGGCGATACTGCGTTGCACATCGTCGCATTCATCATCGCGTTTTCAATCATCACAGCGCTTCACTTAGTCGTCGGTGAGCAAGCTCCAAAAATCTATGCGATTCGCGAGCCCGAGAAGATGGTTCGTTGGTGTGCGTTGCCGATGAAAATTTCATATTACATTCTGTACCTTCCGATGTACGCCCTCAATTGGATAACTTCGTTAATCCTTGCCAAATTGGGCGTGCACGGGGAAACGGGACATGGGGCTCCGCACAGCGAAGAAGACATACGCGCGATCATGAAAGAATCGCATATCTTCGGTCACCTGACTCAATTCGAGCATCGTTTAATCAACGAAGTTTTTGAATTCGATGACATGGTCTGTCGATACGTGATGGTACCAAGAACCGAAGTTGAAATTTTGGACGTGAATGATCCGTTCCCAAAGCTGTTGGAAAAGGCAAAGAACTCTAAGTTCACGCGTTACCCAGTCTGTGATGCGTCGCTGGATGCACTGTTGGGCGTGGTGCACACGAAAGACTTTTTAGGCATCCCTCCCGACGCTGACTTCGATATCAAGACCTTGATGCGGGAACCTACCAAAGTCCCGGAGAACATGCCCATCAGTGACGCGCTGAAGCACTTTCAAACCACTCATCAGCTGCTGACCTTTGTAATCGACGAATACGGAGCGATCATCGGAATTATGACTCTGGAGAATGTGCTGGAGAAAATTGTTGGTCCCGTTGACGATGAGTTTGACGCGCTACACCAACCCAAGATCCGCACTGTCAGCGAAGGCGTGTTCATCATCCAAGGCCGAACTCACATCATTGACGTGGAAAAAGTACTGGGACTGGACCTCGACCAAAAAGACGTTGATACTGTCGCCGGCGTGCTGATGTCGCGGTCGGGTAAGCTGCCGGAGAAAGGCGATATCGTTGAATTCGTCGGAGCCGAGGCTGAGATTTTAGAAGTGAAAAATGATCATGCCGAACTGATTCGATTTTCGATCAAAGAGGTTCCCGACGCCGAAGAAGCCGCCGCCAATAATTCAGGACATTAAAAATCCGCCGTCCGGAGTTTGTGATCAAGCTTTGGATTCGGTAAAATATTAGTAACGCCACCGTTGTGCGGCGAAAAAATCGCACAAAATCACAGAATATAGGAGAGGCTGATGCCTGCGAATGAAATACTTGCCGACGCTGAAGAGCGGATGGACAAAGCAATCGAAGTTTTAAAGAAGAACTTGAGCGGAATCCGCACCGGTCGCGCGAATCCCGGTTTGGTGGATTCGGTTCGAGTGGACGTTTATGGTTCGCCAACGCCGCTGAAGCAAGTGGCTTCCGTAGGAGCGCCTGAACCGACGCAGATCGTGATCCGGCCCTACGACACCGGCATCATCAAGGAAATCGAAAAAGCAATCGTCTCAAGCGACCTTGGCTTCAATCCGCAAAGCGACGGACGGGTGGTCAGGATTAATATTCCGGCGCTGTCGACCGATGTGCGGAAGAAGATGGTCAGCCGCATCAAGGAACTGACTGAAGAAGCCAAAATCTCAATTCGCAATGTCCGCCGCGACGGAAACAAAGCGGCCGACAACGAAGCCAAGGACAAGGTGATCTCCGAAGATCAGCGCGACGACATCAAAGACGAAGTTCAGACGCTGACCAAGAAGTTTGAAGACCAAGCCGAAGCGATCTCCAAAGGTCGTGAGAAGGAAGTAATGGAAGACGCATAGGCTTCGTCGCCACTGGCAACAGTTTTCTAAAGCACTCGCTCGATCTTTTTCGAGCGAGTGCTTTTTTTCGTAGTGGGCGACGCCAGGAGTCCCGCCGATACCTTACCCGCACCCGCATCAACGTCCACAAAGACCGCACCGCCAATTCCCACCGGCCAAGCCCATCCCAACCTAATGCTACCGGCCCCACCCCACCCGATGGTTGGCGTTAGCGTGCAAGGTCTTCCAATTACTAGTCATTGTCGGTCATTCTGCATGCCAAAATCTCTGGAGCTCGCCTCCTCACTCGACCTGCCACACTTTATAATTTGACTTTCCACTCCCATTCACTGAAGACTGCGACCCTTGAACGCTGTTGAAATTGAACAAGCTGTCTCTGATTTGATAGAGGCTCCCTTTGATCGGGAGTCTTTTGCTTTTTCGTTCCTTGAAGCGTTTGGAAACAAAGCGACAACGATCAGAAAGCTGAAGACTGATCGTTCGAAGAAAGGGGCGGCAAACAAAAGCGATCTTGAAGGTGGAATACTTCAGACCAAAAACATTCACTTGCTGGTCTGCGATGAAGGCACCGTTACGCAGTCACTGAAGGCTCTGGTCGAGAGCCCTGAAACGGCCAAGTGAAAATGCAAATACGTTCTGGCGACCGATGGCAAGACGATCGAAGCAGAGAACATCGTCGAGGGCGCGACACTTGTCTGCGACTACGAAAAGCTTGCCGACAACTTTGGTTTCTTCTTGACGTTGGCTGGCATCACGACGGTCAAGGAGATTCGCAACAATGCTTTCGATATCAAGGCGACATCGCGGCTGAACCGGCTGTATGTTGAATTGCTTCAGCATAACCCCGAATGGGATACGGCAGAGCGACGTGAAGAAATGAACCACTTCTTTGCTCGGCTGATTTTCTGTTTCTTTGCCGAAGATACTGGGATCTTTAACGGAAACAACCTGTTCACGAAGACCGTTGAACAAATGAGCGACGGCACGAACGCTCATGAGATCTTGACCGAGTTGTTCCGGGCGATGAACACATCTCCGAAACAGCGTCAAAGTCGCTCAGCTCTCGCGTGAGCCGCAGGGTTCACGAACTTAGTCGCTTGTTGGCGAAAGCCAACAAGCAACAAACGGTGAGGTCAACTTGTAGTTGGCCGAAGCCTATTCTTCGCAAAGTTCAGAAACCGTGATTCCGTCAAGTAAATGACGTTTGACGATTTCCACTTTCTGTTGGCCGGTGAATTGCCGTCGTGATCGACTACTCATAAACTCTCCTTGAGGTTACCAAAGAGATTAACTTATCGTGGCAGAAACTCCAGTTCCGACTGAGGCGTTACACCGGAACTGATGAGCGATCTGGAAAAATTCCTGCATAATGAAACGATCAACGTCCCCAACCTAATTCGTATCGCCATCGCCCACTATCAGTTTGAAACGATTCACCCCTTCTGTGACGGAAATGATCGCATCGGTCGCCTAATGATTACACTCTACTTGTGTAGTCTGGGCATTTTAAAAAAGCCGACTTTGTACTTGTCGGCCTATCTGGAAAGGCACAAGGGTGAATACTACGATGCGCTGACCACAGTGCGGCACTCACATGACATTGGTCACTGGGCTCGTTTTTTTTGCAGGCCGTTTTGTCGACAGCAGAAAAAGGGCGTGGCACGTTTGAAGATATTCTGACGTTAAGAACAGAGGTCGAGCAAACAACGCTCGAACTTGGAAAGCGATCGGGCAACGCAAGGAAACTACTTGAACACTTGTATCACCAACCTCAAGTGACGCCCAACACGGTGGCCGAATTGCTTGACGTCACTCACCAAACGGCAAGTGCCTCGGTTCGTGAATTTGAAACGCGGAATATTCTTGAGGCAGGACCGCAAATCGAAAGGAGCCAGTCGTTCGTGTTTCGACGCTGTGTTGACCTTTTCCGCCCATGATGCCGGAATCTGATCTAGTCAGCTTCCGCCTACATGGAACCAGACTCATGTAAATTTCACGGCCGTTTCTTTACATGGAAGTGGCCTGATGTAAAGTTGAGCCCCGAATCCTTTTTTTTGGTCCATCCGGGAATTTAGTGGGTCTGTTAGAATTCTCCGAAAAACAGTCATCGGAGAAATTAGATGGAAGACAAAGAGCTTTATCAGCACATTCTTGGTTTGAACACACCGTGGTCGGTTCGTGAGGTCAAGCTGG
>CAKZVF010000101.1 GCA_937921995.1 uncultured Pirellulaceae bacterium | reverse complement strand
GCTAATCGACAGGGATCGCGCTTTGATGGAAATATTGACTTCGTGGGCATGGTGGTCGATAAGTTTTATGATCTTGGGGAGGATTTGACCGAAGCTGAAAGCCTGTTGCGGAACGATGGGACCTGGCGTAACACGGCCGATCAGGCTCAGTATGCGGCGACGATGGCCGACATGCTCTCTAGTCTGCAAGGATACATTGACGCAGGATTTACTCGCAGTGGCGCAGAGAAAGTCAACTTCGGAAAGAACTTTCAAGGTGGAGACATTCTTGATGAGAGTGATTACTCGTCCTACGCAGAGCTAAACGACGACACGGGCGGGCCCGACTTTGAGCCAAATGTGTTGACTACCGACACGCCCTCTTTCGTCTTTATGGACGGAACAGCGGACGGCAAGGTCGATGGGGCTTGGCTCATTCACGGCAACGGAGAAGTTATCTTTGCTGCCGACAAACAGGCTGGTCTGGACAACGGTTCGAATTACGAAATGCGTGGGGGCGGACTCGACGCGACCGCCGCCAATGTGTTTCGAGTCGATAATGGTTCTGCGCTTGAGCTAAACGGCAAGGATGCAATGATTGACATCACGGGTAAGGATTTACGATTCCAAAATGGAACGGGCGTGGTTGATTTGAAAGAAGGTGAGATTGTGGCCGATCGTCTGGTCTTCAATTCCGATGGAGGAATTTTCCGATTTGGCGAAGACGCTGGCGTCGCAATGCTGACGCTATTGAATGCTGATCCGTTCGTATTCCCTCAAACCGGATCAGGCTATATTGATTTCGATTCCGACGCTGTGGGCATCCTGGTTTCCACGCAGAACAGTTCGTTTTTCAGCGGTCTGTGGGATGTTGGTCGCTTGCGTATCGACGGATTGGCCGGCAACCAAGGCGAATTTGGCGACTTTTTCACTGTCGAGGCTGGAAGCAGCCCGGGCACTTTTATGCTTTCACTGACCGACGTTTCCATTCCAGATCCCTTCGTCCTGGGCGACACGAATCTGGATGGCGTCGTGAGTTTTCTAGATATCGCGCCTTTCATCGCGGTATTAGCCGGCCAAGGATATCAAGCCGAAGCCGATTGCGATGAAGACGGAGACGTCGACTTTTTTGATATCCAACCGTTTATCGAATTGCTCGCTGGTAATTAGCAAGGAGCGAACTGAAGTGGGACAGCCTCTAGCTCAGTTACGATTTTGACATGAGTCCTTTTCCGGTGAATCCACTCTTCGATTCTTGCTTGCATCAGCCCTTAGGACGTGCCCAAACCAGGCCATTCTCCCGATTAAAAAGCGACTCAAAACGTTCAAAAAGATGGTTACATTTCTCTCTCCTTTTTCGACCATTTTCCTCAATTTATATTTCGCTATTTCATGGCTTCAGAACGTTGTTATTCCTGAGAGCGATAGTTATCGTTTCGGAAAGTTTGAAACTTTTCCCTCCACATATTTCGTTCTATCTTCAAGGAGTCCCCTCATGAGAGTTTTTCTATCCTTGTTTTGATTGGTGTTTTCGGGGCAGTCTTAGGACTGCGACGTCGACGCAGTTAGCCCAAGGCCTGTTGAAAACATCATGCAGATGCAAAGCTCCCCGTTTAAACGGGACATCATCAGAGAACTCTCTGATGAGTGCGCCGCACAAGGTTTGAAATTTGGCGTCTACTATTCCCAGACCAAAGACTGGTACCATCGCAGCCGCGGCCGCAACGTCAAAGGCACGTTGTCCAACGAAGACTACCTCGCGCTGGTGCAAGCAAACCTTGACGAACTGCTTTCCAACTATGGAGAGATCTCGGTGCTTTGGTTTGACACCGGCGGCAATGATTTGATCGAGGCCGATCGACAGGGAGCGCGGGTGCGCGAGCTTCAACCTGATGCTGTGATCTGCAGCCGTCTGTACAGTCGCTGCGTCCCTCAAGCCAAACGCAAGTACGCGGATTTCGAATCGCTGCCCGACCGCATGCTTCCTGCCAAACGCATGACCGAAGACACCGAAACCTGCATGACGATGCGGCATAACTGGGGCTACGATGGTCCAATCACCGCCGATCCTGATGCCAAAGGAAAATACCATTGGTACACCAACCGTCGCACGCGCCACACTGAAATCCGCAGAAGCAAAAACGCAGGCAAAACGAAACTTCCTCCGCCGGTCAAAGAGGCAAGGTAGTGAACTTTGTCGGATTGTCCTTTACCATTGCCTTAGTCCCAGAGACGTCAATCGAGACGCGCTAACATCCACCTCAAAGAGAAAAAGGTGCTCGACATTCTTAACGACGATTTACAAAGCTGCCACCGGGACACTTGCGAATGTGGTGACGCTGATGCTGACGTCCGACCCAACCTTTCCCGCCGCGGATTCATCGTTACCGCCGCGATGGCAACGGCAAGTTTAGCTGCCGCGCCAGCGTTGGCGGCCGGCCAGCGTAAGTCTTATGCCGAAACGGTCAAGGCTCATGAATCGCTGCGCGGCTACTGGCGATGCGAGGAAGACCTAGCCGACGAGATGGGCATGGCTCCAGCGAAGCCGAAAGGGAAGACGAGCCATTCTTTCGTTGAAGGGATTGCTGATGGCAACGCACTTCGCTTGATACCGAATCAGTCCGTTGCGATTAGTAAGACGGACCACTTGCGAGGCCGGATGGCGACGGTCGAGTTCTTCTTTAAGTTGATTGAAGCTCCGCAGGGCAAAGAGCACACCGTCTTGATCTCCCAAACCAATGGGCAGCAGATCCGCTACCTTGTGGCGGTCAAGAATGACCTTTCAGGGCTTATTTATCAGAACGCTGTCGAAACGATTCAAACTTCGATCGAGCCACCAACGGATCAGCCGATCGCGGTCGGACGCTGGTACCATTTTGCCATGACTGGCTTTGATCTGGACTTGCGGGCATATCTCGATGGTTACCAGTGCAGTCTGACTGGGGGTGCGTTTGAGTTCACTCGGCGAGGCCCCAAACAGTCATCCATGACACTTGGCAGTTCAACCGTCAAGGGCTGGGGGGCGTCAGAGATAGCGCTCGACGAAATCGCCTGCTACGCCAGCGGTTTGTCCGAATCAGATTTCCAGGATCATCTCAAAGCCGCCGGTTGGGGAGAACGTCTCAAAGCGACCGGCGAAGTCGTGGCGAGGGTTCGGACGGATCGCGACGCGAAGCGGGCCGCGAAAGCGGAAGCGCTGTTGAACGACCCCACATTAACGGCTCGGGGCCAGACGCGCGTTTACGAAGGCGAACATCTGGAAGCGATCAACTTTATCGTCGGCGGCATCGGTGCCGGCGGCATCCAGTTCAACGGGAAGGCTCAGCCCGCGAACTGGCAGATTGCCTGCAATCATCGGGAACTGAAAATCGACAGTCTTCTCGCGGTGCGGGCTCAAACCGAAGGCAGCCAACCCGTTGTGCGAGCTCTGCAAACCGAAGCAAACGGTCCCTTCGCGGCCATGCCGGCGCTGAGTTTTGAGGGCGAGTATCCGCTTGCCAAATATCGCTTCGACGAACCCGCTTTGCCGGTGAAGGTAGAACTCGAGGTGTTCAATCCTTTCATCCCGATGGACCTGAAGAATTGTGCGATTCCCTGCGCAATCTACGAGGTGACGCTGACAAATCCATCCTCGGTGCAAGTGCAAGCCGACCTGCTGGCCGCTCAGCAGAACGGGCTTGGTTTTCACGAAGGGAAAAACGGCGCCGCAAAATTCGGCGGTAACGCAAACCAGATCGTGACCGAGGGCGATGCGACTTTGCTGCACATGACGCGGCAAGGAAATGACACCGCTGACATGGTGTTGATGACTCAGGCAACTGGAGCCCAAGGGTGTGCCGCGTTCGAATCCAAAGCCGCGTTGCACGAAACCTTTGCCGCCAATGGAAATTGCGAAGGACCGGATAGTTCGCCTGCGTCCCCCGCCGGAAAAACAGTCAGTGGCGCATTAACGGTTCCGATTAAGTTAGCACCGAGCGAATCAAAGACCGTGACGTTTGTGTTGACTTGGTACTTTAAAAATGGTCAACACGGCGACAATAAAAAATCGCGGGTTCTCGAAGGCGAAGGCAAGTCTCGGATGCTCACCTGGAAACACACGGGCCAGCAGTACACCAATTGGTACAGCAGTGCTCGCGATGTCGCCAATTACGTGCGGGAAAATCTTGGCGATCTATCAGCCCGCACGCGACGCTTCCACGATACGCTTTATTCATCGAACCTGCCGGTGTGGTTGCTGGACCGGTTGAGTTCACAATTGGCGGTGCTGCGCAGTCAGACTTGTTGGTGGTCAGCGGACGGATACTTTGGCGCGTGGGAAGGTTGTAATCCGGACAAGGGTTGCTGCGGCGGCAACTGTACTCACGTTTGGCACTACGCTCAGGCTCACGCACGGTTGCTGCCTGAACTTGGACGCAAAATGCGCGAGGAAGATTATGACACACTGCGGGGCGACGGTTTGCTTCCGCATCGGCACAGCAATCAAAGCCCCGCCGCTGACGGGCATTTTGGCACGATCCTCAACACCTACCGCGAACATCTCTGTTCGACCGACAACAAATGGCTGACATCGCAATGGCCAAAAACGAAGAAGGCGATGGACTGGGGCATCAAACATTGGAACCCCAAACGCGACGGGTTTCTGCAAACCATGCAACACAATACGCTCGACGGTGCGATGACAGGATGTTCGTCGTGGATCGGCGGATTGTATCTATCTGCACTCGAAGCGATGGCGCGGATGGCTGAGATCATGGATGATGGTGATGCGGCGGCCGAGTATCGTCGGATTCGCAAGTCCGGACAGAAGCTGCAAAACGAACGACTGTGGAACGGCGAGTACTACATCCAACAGGTTGGCGAGAAACGGAATCAGGATTACTTGGACGGTTGCCACATCGACCAATTGTTGGGCCAGTGGTGGGCGGATCAGGTCGGCATCGACCCGAATTTGCCCGCCGACCGCTGCAAGACCGCCATGCGGTCCTTGCTGAAATACAACTTCCTTACCGACTTCCAAGGCCATTCGCTAAAACCGCGGCAATACTGCGAATCCACCGACGGCGGCATGAAGATGATTACGTGGCCGAAAAACCCCCAACCCATTCCGGGCATGAAGTATGGCGACGAAGTCATGACCGGTTTCGAATACGGTGCGGCGGTGACTCTGATTCAAAACGGCTTGCTCAAGGAAGGCCTGATGGTGATCAAGATTATCTCTGATCGCTATGACGGACGCTTGCGAACCGAAGGCGTTTCCGATTTCGACAACGGCCCTTGGGGTTATTCAGGCAATCCGTTCGGGGACGATGAGTGCGGGAAATTCTACGGTCGTTCGCTAAGCGTCTGGTCGGCGCTGTTAGCGCTGCAGGGATTCCTTTACGATGGACCGGCGGGCGTCATTGGTTTCCGTCCGCGTATGAACGAAGAAGATCACACCAGCTTCTTTTCCACCGCAGAAGGTTATGGTCTGTTCAGGCAATCCATTGATTCCGGTAAGCTTGAAGCTTCGATCGAAATCGCCGAAGGCAGTCTGAAGATTAGTGAAATTGTTTTAGGGGATCAGGTTCAGCCTCAATCAATCTCTGTCAGAAAAGGCGACGGCAAGCTTGAAGCAAGCTTTGCAGTAAAAGAAAACGACGTCCGTGTTAAGTTGGCGGAGACGGTTGAGCTGACGAAAGGCGATCGAATTGAGATCGAATTGATGTAGCTTCTGAACCTGAGCATTTTGTGATTCGCTCAGGTCATTGTCCCCATCCTCAAGGAAAAACCTTTGTATTCTCTTAAACCACTGGTCCGCCGTATCCAAATTAGCGGCTTCTGTCTGATCGCCACTTTATTGACCGCAGGTGCCGCGACGGCTCAGGTGGTTGAAGAGGATAGCGACTCTAGCTCTGGATCCCCCCCCAAACCCAACGTACTTCTGATCTATGTTGACGACATGGGGTTCGGAGATCTTGGCTGTTATGGGTCTGATACCGAATCCCCCAACATTGATCGATTGGCGGGCCAAGGAATTCGATTTACCAACTACCTCTCCGCCGCCAACGTCTGTTCGCCCAGTCGCGCCGCGGTGTTGACCGGACGGTATCCGAACCGTTGCGGTTGCCCAGTCTGTCCTAGCGAACGCGATGGTGTTTGGAAGCAACACGTCGGATTGCCGCTGGACGAAATTACGATCGCCGAACTGGTGCAGTCCCAAGGTTACGCAACGGCCGCGTTCGGAAAATGGCACTTGGGGAATTTAAATTCGTTTGGACCGATGAAGCAGGGCTTCGAGCACTACGAAGGAGCGCTGTACAACTTTCCTGTTGGCAAAACCGGCCAGTGGTATCATCGGGAAGAACCGAAAGACAAAATTCGTTTCGCCCAAGCGCACCAGCGACTGACCGACGGGACGATTGAGTTTATGAAACAGCAACAGTCAGACGGCAAACCGTTCTTTGTTTACCTAACGCACTATCTGGTTCATGGACCTTGGTCGCCCAACAAAGCGTTTTGCACAGACAAACAGTGGGCGTCGGTCAAAAAGAAAAAGGGCGGAATGAATCCGATCGCTTTGCCGGCGATGGTCCGCGAGTTGGACCATCACATTGGTTTACTGATGCAGGCGCTTGAAGATCTTGGCATCGAGGAGAACACGATGGTGATCTTTGCTTCGGATAATGGGCCGTGGTTGCCGGCAGGTTCATCAGGCCCGTTTACCTCGGGAAAATACGTGACGATGGAAGGCGGACATCGCGTGCCAGCCTTTGTTCGTTGGCCTGGCCGCATCAAACCCAGCCAAGTCAGCGATAAAATGGTCAGTGCGCTAGATCTTCTACCGACGATTGCCGCCGCCAGTGGAGCGACCTTGCCCAGCGATCGGACGTACGATGGCTACAACATGTTGCCGATGCTGACGGACGCAGATAAGCAAAGCCCCCGCAAACAATTTGCCTATTATAACGGCGTCCGCTTGGAGGCAGTACGGCAAGGTGATTGGAAGCTGCATCTGCCGCGCGATCCCAAAGAAGCGGTTTATTGGAGCAACGAAAAAAAGGATCCTCATTTCAATTTGAAGCGGCCCGTGCTCAATCAGTTGATCGACGATCCGAGCGAAAAAAAAGACGTCCACCGCAGTCATCCGGAGAAGGTCAGCCAATTGCAAGCCATGGCCGAAGCGACCCGCGCGGAGATCGGAGATGTCGGTCAACAAGGCAATGACCAACACGTGAAAACTTATCCCGGCAATTATCAAGTAGCGCCATGGAGAAAACCCAAACCAAAAAGGTAAGTGGTCTCCGTTCCATGGTGCGACGAAACAACATCGTAGTGGATGAGGCCACGAATCCAGCAGTTCCATTGAACGTAGAGCGAAGAATAGAGCTCGTGAAATCTCATCGAACACCTGAACCTCTTAAACCCGTGGGAAAATCTCCCTGATCCAATCTAACGCAATCTAAATGAACACTAAAAACGAACAATACAACCCGCCGCAGATTCAAGCTTGCTGTTCCGCATCCGATTGCTGCCCGCCGGCAGGTAGCGGCCGACGTTCATTTATTAAAACGGCAGGGCTTTCGGCGGCAGCGCTACTGACCAGCCACGCAGAGATCATGGCCGGTCCGTTCGATCCGAAAGTAGCAAACGACTTCGACAAAGTCATCCCTGCCGATAAAAGGCTAAGTAAGCAGTGGATCGAGGGGCTTTACGCGCGGGGTGAAGCACTGACCGCTACGGGCGAATCACTTAATAACATCGGCATGCCAATTACGGGTTTGGGCACCGGCCAAATCTATCTGAGCGGCGACGGGCGTTTATGGAACTGGAATCTGACCGCGAAAAAAGGAAAGAAACACAACCCCAAGGGCCCTTCCTATGCGGATCCCGACCAAGCAAAGCCCTCGGATTGGCAGGGTTTCGCCATCCGCGTCGGCGACAAGATCCGCACGCTCGATTCGACAGGATTTCAAAAAGTACGTTTTACCAATCGCTATCCGATGGCGCTGGTCGACTTCACAGACGACAACTGCCCAGTCGACGTACGCTTGGAAGCCTACACTCCATTCATTCCGCTGAATCGTGACGAGTCCAGCTATCCCGTGATCGTGATGCGATACACGCTGACCAATACGGATGCCACATCACAGGAAATTTCCATCGCCGGCTGGATCGAAAATCGGCTCAACGGCCCCAAGGCACCGAAGATCAACGTCTTCCAAGAGTCTGACAAAATCGGCACCGTAAAGTGTGTCGGCAAAGATACCAACAGCCAAAGTCTGGCAGTCGGTTTGCTTGGCCCTGACCGCCCCGACTTCGTCAACTTGACCAAACGGCAGCCCGGCGTCGCCGATATCTTTGCCGATGCTTCGGTAGAGAATGGTCAGCGCGAGAAAGCTGAACCGGAACAGCGGTCCTTCGCGTCCCTAGGTCGCACGATAACGCTCCAGCCGGGCAAATCGGAGACCGTTACGTTTACAGTTTCCTTCCGAATCCCCAACGTCCGTTACGGCACCGCCTTCGGCAACAACAAAAAATCTACCACGCCGGGGCGTTACCACTACGCGACGCTCTGGTCGACGGCTTCTGAATCGGCCGGCCAGTTTGCCGATCGAGAAACCAGCCTTTATGAAAACTCGAAAAAGTGGACCGATACCTGGTACGATTCGACGCTGCCCTACTGGTTTTTGGAACGGGCTTTCATTCCGATCGATTGCATGCAAACGCAAGTGGCCCAGCGCGTTTATCCGCCTGAGGGCACACAAGACATCTACAACCTGGAAGAAGGCGTTCGTTGTGGAAATTTAATTTTGCACCCGACGTGGGGCCGTTCCGTAAAAAGATGACCAACGGACGCTGGTATGCCGTGGCCGGGGACGCGGGCTTGGTGATGTGCAGTTTTCCCTTTGGGAAAATCGAACCCAATAGTGGCAAGAAAAGCTACGCGGGCTATCTGAACGAATGCATGACCGGTTTTGAATGGCAAGTCGCCGCTCACATGATCCGCGAGGGCATGGTCGAGCAGGGGTTGGCGATCGGCAAGGCGATTTACGATCGTTATGCGCCCCAGAAGCGGAACCCTTATAACGAGATCGAGTGCAGCGATCACTATTGCCGCGCGATGGCCAGCTACGGAGCCTATCTTGCCGCCTGCGGATACCACTACGATGGGCCGCAGGGTAAACTTGGCTTTGCCCAAAAAATCTTCCCTGAATTTTTTCGCGCGGCTTTCACAACCGCCGAGGGATGGGGCAGCTTCGGCCAAAACATAGAATCAGGAAAACAGACGGCCGCGATCGAACTGGCCTATGGCAAGCTGACATTGAACGAGTTGCAACTGGGGAGCCTCGACGCCACGACGGTCACCAGCGCTGAGGTGCGACTGGCCGGAGAGCCGGTTGAAAACACGCTGCAAAAACGGAAAGGAATCGTTTCGATCAGCTTCAACGCGGCGACAACGATCCAAGCGGGACAGCAACTGCGAATCGCTTTACGATAAAGTCAAAATAGAATTCAGTCTTGGCCTGCAAAACGGCGAAGGAAACATCACTGTGGCCGTCACAACCAACCTCAAAAACTATTTACTCGCCCTTGTTTGCTGCTGCTTCGCCTTTGTCGGCAGCGTTAAAGCCAATGATCCGCCGAATGTTGTGTTGATTTTTGCAGATGATCTTGGCTACGGCGATCTCGGTTGCTACGGCGCGACGAAAGTCCAAACACCCAACATTGATCGACTGGCCAAGCAAGGAAGAAGATTCACCGACGCGCATTCCTGTTCGGCGGTTTGCACTCCGTCGCGTTACGGATTGATGACCGGCCAGTATCCCGCGTTGGCGCAAGGCGGCAAAGGGATCTGGGGACCGGCAAACATGGAGTGTGAACTGCTGATCGACACCGATAAAACCACGATGGCCGATGTCTTTCAAAGTAAAGGGTACGACACGGCTGGTTTTGGCAAGTGGCATCTGGGATTCAAAAAACGCAAAAACGGTTGGAAGTTACCGCTCAGCCCAGGCCCAAATGACCTTGGGTTTGATTACTTTTTTGGCGTGCCGTTGGTCAACAGTGCGCCACCTTATGCGTTTTTCGAGAACGCAGGAATTTATGCCGGTGACGCGGACGATCCGCTGAAGTACCTCGGCCGCAAGCCCAAGAAAGATACCACTACGCCACTGACGCCGATTCCGGTAACCCCTGAGAATCCAAAGCATGGATCCAATCGTGTCAGGAACATGTTCTCCGGCGGGGTGAAGGCACACCAAGCCTACGACGATTTTCAAGTCGGCACGATCCTGGCGGAAAGGTCCGTTGATTGGATCAAGCAGCGCGATGGCAACCCGTTCTTTCTGTATCTGGCGACAACCAATATTCACCACCCTTTCACGCCGGCCGAGCGATTCCAAGGCACCAGCGAATGCGGATTGTACGGCGATTTTATCCACGAACTGGATTGGATGGTGGGCGAGATCTTGAATTGCCTTGAGCAAGAGGGGCTGGCCGACAACACGATGATCATCTTCACCAGTGACAACGGCGGCATGTTCAACAACGGAGGACAGACGGCGTTCAAGCAGGGTCACAAGCAAAACGGTGACCTGCTGGGTAACAAATTTGGAATTTGGGAAGGTGGACATCGCGTGCCGATGATCGCATGGTGGCCGCAACGAATCGAGGCCGGCAGCGTTTCGGATCAACTGATCAGCAATGTCGATTTTCTGGCGACGTTTGCCGCCCTGACAAAATTTGATTTAAGCGAACAGCAACGGGCCAACAGTGAAAACATGTTGCCCGCGTTGCTGGATAATCCAGACACTCCATTGCGGCAACAGCTGTTGCTATCGCCATACCGGGAAAGCCACGTCAGCCTTCGATCTGGTAAATGGATGTATATCCCAGCACGTGGACACGGAGGTTTTTCCGGAAAGACGTTCGGCAACCATACTTTCGCAGGTACCGCCGCGGCAGAATTTCTGGGCAAGGAGAACAGTGATATCGCGGAAGGAAAAATCCGCAAGGACGCGCTGTCTGCTCAATTGTATGACTTGGTCGCGGATCCAAATCAAACGCAGAACGTCTACCAAGACCATCCAGAGATTGTCGAAACCATGGCTGCGGAATTGCGGCGCTATCGCGCGGCAAAGTAAGCTCAATCGGCCACGTTCAATCCCGAAAACAGATTCAACCTTACAACAAAGAAAGCGACGACGAACGAGTGCCAAATCAAGCTACCAACGCCAAACAAGATTTGCCCGTTAACCAACCCTGCTGCGGCGAGGGGAATTCCTGTTCACCTCCTTCTCAAGGCCGTCGTGATTTTCTCAAAGCGTCAGGATTGGCGGCGGCCATGGTCGCCGCAGGCAAGTCACCGGCGATGGCGGGGCCGTTTACAAAAGAGGATTTTCAACACGTTGTTCCCGCTGATAAGAAGCTGAGCAAACAATGGATCGAGAGCCTTTACGCTCGTGGCGAACCATTAAACGCGACAGGCGACGACCTGAAGTTCATTGGGATGCCAATCAATGGCATCAGCACCGGTCAAGTCTATCTCGGCGGCGACGGTCGACTTTGGTGTTGGAACCTTGACGGCGAACCCGATGCCGCGTGGAAGGACATCGGCGGCGGCCCCAAGTACATGAATCCGGTGCAGCCCAGCAGTCCCATGGACCAGGGGTTTGCCGTTGAGGTTGGTCCGGCTGATGGGAAACGCGTTTTCACTTTGGACTCCGGTGGCTTCGGCGACATTAAATTCACCAACCGCTACCCGATGGGTCGAGTGAATTTCAGTGACGCCGACTGTCCAGTGGACGTTCAATTGGATGCCTATACGCCGTTTGTCCCGCTCAATCGTGACGATTCCAGCTATCCCGTGATCGTGATGCGGTACACGATCAAGAACACATCGACGCAGCCACAAGAAGTCGCCATCGGTGGCTGGATCGAAAACTTTTCCAATCATCGAACGGCAGCGGTAAACGCAAACGGTGTCCGTCTGAGCCAGTATCGTGAGTTGGAAGGTCTTTCGATCGTCGAGTGCTGGGCGCGGCCGCTTGATGAGGCGCTCAATCGGCAGAAGAAAGCGGAGGCAGAGGCGACACTGCAACAGAAGGCAGAACAGAACGCGCAAAGCAAAAAGCCCCCCAAGGACACCTCGCCCGATCCGAACACGATTGCGTTCGATTGGGCCAATGATTTTGGTGCCGTTGCTTTGGGTTTGCTGGGCGATAAAGAACCGGACTTTGTTAGTACCGCTCGATCCGATGCGGGGCCGGAGAATCTGTTTCAATCAGGACCGGCTGACGAAAGTTCCAAATCGCTGCAGGAAGGTTCGTTCGATGACAAAGCCTATGCGTCGCTTGGTCGCCGATTCACGTTGCAACCGGGATCCGAAGAGACCGTGGCCTTTACACTTTCGTGGCGATTTCCAAACGCCAGGTTCGTGACCGGATTTGGACGCACGGTATGGTCGCGCGACGTCAACTTTTATTCGACACAATGGCCCGATGCCAGTGCGGCCGCTCACGCCGTCACCACGCGTGAAAAGGAGCTGCGAAACGCAACGCAATCGTGGACGGACACATGGTACGACTCGACCTTGCCGCATTGGTTCCTCGAGCGGACGCTGATCCCGATCGACTGTATGCAGACTCAGCTGACGGCGCGTCTGGCGATGCAAGACGGAATGTATGGGCTGGATGAGGGCGTGAACTGTTGCCAAGGCAACTGCACACACGTGTGGCACTATGCTCAGGGGTTGGCGCGGTTGTTTCCGGTGATTGAGCGTGAGTGTCGTGACAAAGTCGATTTTGGTCGCAGCTTCAAATTCGACACCGGCGCGATGAACTTTCGCTGTTCAACGAAAACGTTTCGCGAAGCCACCGATGGGCAATGCGGCACGATCTTGCGTGTGTTCCGTGAAAGCCAAATGACGACGGATCTTAGCTTCCTCCAAAGCATCTGGGATCGCACAAAATTGACGATGGACTACGTCATCAAAACGTGGGACACGAACGAAGATGGCCTGCTCTCGGGTGCTCAGCACAACACGCTGGATAAAGCATGGTACGGGCAGATCCACTGGCTGATTAACCTCTATCACGCCGCGCTGCGGGCGGCCGCTAAGATGGCTGTGCAAATGAATCAGCCAGCAGTCGCCGCGCGTTACGAACAATTGGTCGCCAAGGGTTCGGCGTCGATGGTCGAGATGCTCTGGAACGAGGACTTTGGGTACTTCGTTCACATCCCCGAACTTCCGCCTGAAAAGACGATCGGATCCACCACCGGTTGTCATATCGACCAAGTGCTTGGTGAATTTTGGCTGCGCAACCTTGGGCTGGATCCGATTCTGCCACGGGACAAAGTGCGTAAGGCACTCTCGGCGCTATGGACGTACAACTTTTCACCCAACATTGGCGACTTCCGAAAGCTCGAGAAGAAGGGGCGTTGGTTCGCGGCCGAGGGTGAAGCGGGATTGATCATGTGTACTTTCCCCCACGGCAAAGAGAACGCCCAAAAGAAAAACTTCCATCGGTACTTCAACGAGTGCATGTCGGGATTCGAGTGGCAGGTTGCCGCGACGATGATCTGGGAGGGAATGTTGGAAGAGGGGCTCGCGATCGGCAAAGCGATTTACGATCGTTATCGTCCGGAACTTCGCAATCCATACAACGAAGTCGAATGCGGCGACCACTACTCGCGGGCATTATCAAGTTACAGCGCCTTCATGGCGATTTGCGGATATCGCTACGACGGCCCCGCAGGCAAGCTTGGTTTCGGGCCGAAGATGCAGCAAGAAAACTTTCGCGCCGCCTTCACAACGGCCGAAGGCTGGGGAAGTTTCTCCCAGACGGTCGCCGATGGCGTTCAGGCGGCTTCGGTGGAAATCGTTTACGGGCGTTTGACATTAAACGAGTGCGCTCTGGATAACGTCGCGGGCGTTGACGTAAATGTCGCGGAGGTCAAATTGGACGGTCAGCTGATCGAATCAACATTGGAGAAGACGACCAAATCATCGACGGTGAAGTTTACCAAACCGATCACCATCACCTCCGGTGGAGAACTGCAAGTTCGTTTGCGTTGAGTGATCGGCCGTGACGTTTGAAAATTAATTAATAGCCAAAGATACTACATCTTCCTTTAAAACATCTTCTTAGAATGAAACTCTACCAACTCTTGCTCATTGCTAGTTCACTATTTCTCTGCCTGCCCAATGGTGCGTGCGTACAAGCTCAGGACATAACGGATCCACAACCGGTGTCCATGGAGTCGCTATTGAATGAGATGGTTGATCGGGACTCGATCGCGCGATATCCAGAACGCGACTTCCGGCTCAAGCAAGCCAGCAGCTACAACCGCGCCTCGAAAACTCCCGACGATGCCAAGGGGTGGTTCAACAACAAAGACAACTCCGGCCAAGTCATTCGCGTCGACGAAAAAGATGGGAAGAAAGAATGGGTGTTGATGGATCACCAAGGCCCCGGCGCGATCGTACGCTCATGGATGCCTTGGAGGAATCAAAAGAGGCCGGGTTCCAAGAACACGATGCGGATTTATCTGGACGGACAAGAAACGCCCGTCATTGAAGGCAATGTTTTGAAACTGTTTGATGGAACGGGTTTGGTGCCCTATCCGTTGGCCCACCAGTCACTGCGTTCGGCCGTTAGTTTCTTTCCGATCACGTATCAAAAGAGCTGTAAGATCGTGACCGATCAAAAACCCTTCTTTTTCCAATTCACTTATCGTGAATACGACAAAGGGACTCCCGTAGAGACCTTCACGATGGAGGGCTTTGAAGCCAACCGAGCGTTGACAAAACGTATCGGCCTGCAGTTACTCGCCCCCACGATTGGTCAAACAGACGATGCGGTAGCGACAAAGGGTAGGCTAACCACCGACAAGCCGCTTTCACTGACGCTACCAGAGGGGACTGCTGCCATTAGTGAACTCTCGGTCAAACTCGCCGACTACACCGACCCTAAGGTCACTCGCCAAACCGTGCTGAAAATCGAGTTCGACGACAAGGAAACGGTTTGGTGTCCTATCGGCGATTTTTTTGGCTGCGGGATTGGCTTGAATCCCGTCCAAGGTTGGTATCGGACCGTGGCCGAAGACGGCACGATGACTTGTCGCTGGATCATGCCCTATCAAAACGGTGGCAGGGTGTCGCTGGTTAATTTTGGCGATAACGATGTCGAAGCGGAGCTTTCGGTAAAAACGCGCGATTGGAAATGGGACGAAAGTTCGATGTACTTCAACGCCGCGTGGCGCGGCCAGTACCCCGTCCCCACACAACCCTACTCGGACTGGAACTACGTAACGCTTACCGGCCGCGGCGTCTACGTTGGCGATACGCTGACGGTTATGAATCCGGTCGATCGCTGGTGGGGCGAAGGCGACGAAAAAATCTGGGTTGATGGCGAGGATTTTCCGTCGATCTTTGGGACGGGAACCGAAGACTATTATGCTTATTCGTGGGGGGGCCGCAGCACGGATTTTTACGAGCACCCATTTCACGCTCAGCCGCTTTGCAACAAGTACAATAAATTGAACCGCAAACCTAAAAGCGACCAATCCAAAAACACGCAGGGCTACAGTGTCGAAACACGCAGTCGATCGCTGGACACGATGCCGTTTGGGACTTCTCTTCAATTGGACATGGAAGTCTGGTCGTGGAGCGATTGCGACATGGGATATGGAGTCGGGGTTTACTGGTACGGATTCGCAGACACGCGGTCCAATCGTGAACCGGATTCTCAAGAAATCCTGAACGTGCCGCCTCTACCGGTGGGGCCTTAAATTCCCTAGGCACAATCCGGACTACACGGTAAAGATATCGGTGACTTCCTTGCCAACGCACATGCTCAACCGCCTCACCAAACCCTGTTCTGGCATACCGGCAAACGTCACAGTTCTCCTTCGAACGAGATGCGCGATGGTGACTCTAAATTGATGCATTTTGGAAAGAGGTTCGAGCTATACAACCTGCGGGATGATTTGAGTGTTCCAAGCGATTCGATAGCGACCGCTCAAGTGCAGTCCAAGAAAAAACAGTCCCATTTTGTGCGTACAAAGCGTCTGTTGGCCGCCGAATCGACATATCTTGGCTCCTCATTCGCCTCGTGCACACTATCATAGAGCTTCCGCTGATTTACTAAACGCTCGTCCCCCTTGCCGCAACCGACAAAGGTCCATTCGATGCTTCCCACCCGTTTTACTGTGGCGATTAACTTCTTTACGTGTTTTGCCATGTCGATGGCACTGTTTCCATCAACAACTGACGCCCAATCAAACCGACCCAACATTGTTCATATTTTCGCGGACGATCTTAGCTGGGGGTCGGTCGGTTACAACAATCCCAGCACATTCATCCAAACGCCGAACATCGACGCGCTGGCGATGGCGGGAATGAGGCTCAATCGCTCCTACGCCGCCACCGTTTGCTCGCCCAGCCGCGCAAATCTGCTGACCGGATTCCATAGTGGGCACGCCGACAACGACCGCAACGGAAATATTTCGGCGGGCCTGCGCGGTCAAGACGTAACGGTGGCCGAAGTGTTGACTACCGCCGGTTACCGATGCGCAGTGATAGGGAAATGGGGCTGGGGTGCTAACTCGGGTCGCGACATCAACGGACCTGATCCTGTTCCGTCGATCACCGATTTAGAATCCATGCCGGCGATGCAAGGCTATGAATACTTCTACGGATATTTGAATCACAGTTCAGCGCACGATTTTCTCTACGACTACATATTTCTGTCGAATCAACTTGGCGGCCCAACCACGTTGGTCAACAACGACAATGGTCCCGGCGGATCGCCCGAGTACACGCATGATCTTTTCCATCGCAATAGTGAAGAATTGATTCGAGACTGGTCGTCGGGATCGGAACCCTTTTACCTTCAACTGAGTTTTACGATCCCGCACTTTGATCTCGAGGCAATCCAAACGACTCCGCCGCTGACGAATCTGGCCGGTGATGAAGTGTTCCCCGGCGGGCTGGCTCAGTATGCGGGCAATTCGAGCCTCAACGATAAACAAGAGCGATACGCGGCCATGATCTCGCGGATGGACGCTTCGATCGGAGCGGTCGTTGCTCGTCTGGACGATCCGAACTTCGATGGCGACACATCGGATTCGATTTTGGCTAATACGATTATCTTCTTCACTTCCGACAACGGTGCGACTCCCGAAGATGGACTTGGAACAACCGTCAGCGAAAGCATTGCCGTCGCTGGCGGGCTGCGTGGCGGCAAACGGGATCTGTACGAAGGTGGAATTCGCATGCCCGCGTTTGTTCATTGGCCGGGCCAGATCGCGGCCGGATCAAGCACCGATTTGATCAACGATCTATCCGATTTTTCTGCAACCGCGGCCGACATCGCAGGCACAGAGGCAAGAGTTGGCGTTGATGGCGTCTCAATTTTGCCGACGCTGATCGGCGTGCCCCAGCAACAGCAACTGCGCGAACATGTTTTGTTCGAGAATTTTGAAAACAGCACACATGGCTATCAAAAGGCAAATTGGGCGCTCGTCCGGCAGCAATATAAGCTGATTCAATTTGACAATGGTAGCCAGGAACTGTATCTAGTCGACATCGATCCTGGCGAGTCGCAACCTTTGGATCTTAGTAATCCGGCTTTCGCTGCGGTACGCGATGAAATGCAGGCGATCGCGTTGGCTGAAGGAGCCGGTCAACCGGACAACTATTCCGTCCAGTTTCGAGACTGGGTTGGAGCCGGCATGACATCCTTCACCGATCTCTCAAACTGGTCGGTCACCGATGAACCGACCAGTTCCGCCATCGGCGGAGTGAACGAAACGTGGTCGGCTAGGCTCGTCAATCAATCGGCGGCCCCGGCGACCGCCAACGCAACCACCAATGTCAATCTGTTGGGGCTTGAGGTTGATGGTTCAACCAGTTTGCAAACCTTGGCCATCGGGCCTCAAACCGCGCTGTCCGCCCGCAACGAAATCCGAATTGGGCAACTCGGCCTGGTGAATCTACTTGACGCAGAGCTACATACCGAACGTCGAATCACCATCGCCGATGGTGGCACCGTCAGTGGTATTGGAACGGTTTCCGGTGATTGTTTTTGCGGCGGCAACATCTCGCCGGGGACCGCTGACATTGACATTACGATTCCTCCGGTGGGCCAGTTTAGTTTTGCTGTCGATTTCACAGGCATCGACGACCGGTTGGACAAGGACGATTTTTACACGCCTTTGTCTGACAGCATTGCTCAAGCCAACATTTCCTTGGACTATGGAGCATCTGCGGTTTCGTCGTTGATGGACCGGCGTTTCAACGATTTTCCGGCCGAATTCAATCTGCGAAGCTGGGCGACGGGGAATCAACTGGAAGATGCGATCACCGGAAACAGTTTCGTTTCGATGAAAATCGTGCCCGCCACTGGCCTGACGGTCGAACTGATTGACTGTGGATTCGACTTTTTCCGCAACGGTGGCAATTCGCCGACCGACTACGCAATCTTATCCAGCGCTGACGGTTTTGATTCGAGTTCATCCCTGGCCGAGCTGACGGTCGATACGACTGACCCGAGCCGTTTAGAAGCAGCAGCTACCGCCGGACTGGCGGCTGCGAGTGAGTTGGAATTGCGGTTTTATGGTTGGAATGCCAATTCTTCCTTCGGCCATACGCATGTCACCGGGGCTGAAGTCGAGTTATCGTTTGCCGCTTCTCCGGCGATTATGTTGGACGAATTAGCGACGTTGGAATTCGAGGGAACACTTTCTCTGGAACCGACGGCAAGTTTAACGATGCAGATCGGCACCGATTCGACTCAAGACCAGTTGATTGTTTCCGGCAACGCCGAACTCGACGGCCAACTACAGATTGAACTGGTGGAGGGTTACGTTCCTGATGCTGGTGATGTTTTTGAACTGATTTCGGCCGATACCTGTATTGGCGATTTTAGCTCTATTGACTTGTCATCAGATGGTCTCTGCGTAGAAGATTTTGAATTGATCTATGAGGCGGATCGTGTGCTTCTGCGATTCAATTCTGCTGGGGCTCGTTTGGGTGACGTGAACTTGGATGGCGCAATAAATTTCTTGGACATCCAACCGTTTATCGAGGTGCTTACTTCCACGGGTTTTCAAGTCGAAGCAGACACCAACAAGGATGGAGCGGTAAACTTTTTGGACATACAAAGCTTTATCACGTTGCTCGTTGGCTGATAGTACTGTCAATGCCACTGGTATCAGCGCGATGACTTCGGCCACAAATATTTGAAGGTTAAATGACAAATCATTTGAAGAAAACGTTTCTCGCGCTGAGCATCCTGGCTTTTCTGAACTGTTCGATGTTATGGGTCGAATCTCAGGCGCGGCAACCCAATGTGATCATCGTGATGACCGACGACCAGGGGTATGGTGACCTTGGCTGTCACGGCAACCCGATTTTGAAAACGCCGAACCTGGATCGACTGGCCAGCGAATCGGTGCGCTTTACCGACTTCCACGCCAGTCCCTTTTGCACGCCGACGCGCGCGGCGCTGATGACGGGAAATCATCCAGGCTACACCGGTGCATTTCGTACCAGCAGCGGACGCACGATGATGCACCGCGACGAAAAGACGATTGCCAACCTGTTTGCCGACAACGGTTATGCGACGGGGATGTTCGGAAAATGGCATCTCGGTGACAACGCGCCGCATCGGCCTCAAGACCGAGGGTTTCAGGACGTCGTTTGGCATCGTTGTGGCGGCGTCGGACAAGGCTCTGACTATTGGGGCAATGATTACTTCGATGATACCTATGAACGCGTTACGCCAGACAGCCGGCAGGGCCAGTTTGAGAAATTTGAGGGCTATTGCACCGATGTCTGGTTCCGAGAAGGGTTGCGTTTTATCCAGCAGCACAAGGACAAACCGTTCTTGCTGTACCTGCCGACCAACGCGCCTCACGGGCCCTATCGCGTTGATGAGAAATGGGCGGCACCCTATCAAGGTAACAAGAACGTCGCTAACGCAAACTTCTTTGGAATGATCGCCAATATCGACCACAACATGGGTCTTCTGCGGAAACGATTGGACGATTTGCAACTGGCTGACAATACGATTTTGATCTTCATGACTGATAACGGCACCTCCGCAGGTGCCAAATTCAAAGGACTCGATTCGCTGCCGGTCAAGGGATTCAACGCAGGCATGCGGGGCAAAAAATCGTCGGTTTATGATGGTGGACACCGCGTGCCCTTTTTCGTTCACTGGCCCAAAGGCAATCTGACCGGCGGCAAAGACATCGACACCATCGCGGCACATATCGACGTGTTGCCGACACTGGCGGACTTGTGTGGGCTGGAAGTTCCGCAAGCCTACGATGTGGATGGCGTTACTTTGAAACCATTGCTCGACCGAACAGGCAAACTCCAACGAGAACATCACGTGGTTCAGTATCACGGCGGCGCCTTCGCAAGGGCATTGCCGCCTCAGCCCTTGAATTTTTCTGTGGTGCTGACCGAGCGGTGGCGACTGGTAAATTCGGGTGGCCAACGTTTATTCGATATTCAGTCCGATCCCGCCCAAAGCACCGATGTTGCCGAGCAGAACGCCGATGTAGTGGCCGACTTACGTCAGCGATACAAACCGTTCTGGGATCGCGTTTCACCGCGGTTAATTCCGGTACGAATTGACCTTGGTGATCCGACGGACAATCCCACGACGCTGTGCTCTCAGGACTGGCGATTGCCGACCGGGAACCCACCATGGAACTTCAACGCCATCAAAAAGCTGCCCCGCATAACAGGTCCGTGGATGGTGGACGTAAAGCAAGCAGGCCGCTACCGAATCACGCTGCGGCAGTTTCCCAAAGAAGCCAACAAGCAAGTCGTTGCCCGCCGCGCGAAACTGGAAATCGCGGGGCAGTCAATGGAAAAAGAGGTTGCCAGCGGCAGTAAGGGCGTTGTGTTCGAACTCGACTTACCAGAGGGCCCGACAGAATTGTTGACTTACCTTTATAACGAGAAAGGAAAGGCCGGCGGCGCTTATTTCACGGATGTCGAAGCCCTTGATGCCCAGAAGAAAGAGGACGCACAGTGAAGTTCGGCGTTTGTATTTGGGCAGGAGTGCTTTGTGCGGTCTGCGTTGTTTCTATCTTCTGCACCCGCGGTCAAGCTGAATCGCCGCCGAACGTTGTGTTCATCGCGGCGGACGACCTGGGGGCTTTATGGGCAGCAAGTACTTCGAGACGCCGCACCTGGACGAGCCGGCCGATGAGGGCTTGGTGTTCAATCAAGCGTATATGTATCCAACCTGTTCGCCTTCCCGCGCTGAGATTTTGACTGGCAAGCAATCATTTCGAACCGGTTGCTACAACGTGCCAGTGCTTGAAAAGGGAAATGATCAAGACAATATCTTTTCCCGATGGACGGTCGGAGCCGAGCACCTTTGCTACGCTTCGGTGCTGGAGAAAGCTGGTTACCATGCGATCCACATTAGCAAATGGCATATCGTTGGCCCTTGGCCGGATAAAGAGTCGCAGTTCCCGTTGGATAACAAATTGAAACAGCCGGACAACGGCGATTTAAGTTGGCTGGCCAAGCACCAATCCAGTGCACTACAAAAGTTCTATCCGACGGGGCGCGGTTTCGAAACGAATGTCGGTCGGATCATCAATTTCCTCGACCAGTCCGGCTTGCGCGAAAACACCGTTGTGATTTTCACTTCTGACAACGGATTCAGCGGACTGCCTTCTCTCGTACTTTTGCTTCTTGTGGTCGCCGGCGTGTCCGCCGACCAGCCCGACCGGCGTTACGTTCTTCAATACGATTGGCCTGCCAAGGATGATCTGGGCAATGCGAAATGGTGACCGAGCCCATAAGATTTACCGTTTTCTGACCGCGGAACGAGCCTACCCAAATCTGTTTGATTTTCATCCGCCGTTTCAGATTGATGGTAATTTTGGTGGGGCCGCTGGCGTCTGCGAAAGGCTGTTGCAAAGTCACCTGAGAAGCATTGATTCCACCGCCGGCACGATCAATGACGCGGCGTTTGTTGCCTACCGCCCCCGCACGGAGAGTTCCAAGAAATACGTTGCCACGGTTCCCAATCACACGCTAGCCGAAGCACCGTATATTTTGCATCTGCTCCCGACGCTGCCTTCGGAATGGCCCGCCGGGCGTGTTGATGGTCTTCGAGCACGCGGGGGGCGAGGTGGACGTTGCGTGGGCTGATGGAAAACTGACCGGCGCATCCATTGGTTCACAGAAGGGAGGAATGTTTCGAGTTTACTCTGGCGGCCGACTCAGCCCGAACATCACATTAGAGTCCGGCCAAGAGCACGCGGTGTCTCCCTGAATTGGAAGATGTTCAGGATCTACGGGGCTTCGCCCGCTACAAAGCAACTTTCTCGACCGTGGACTTGGGCACCCAGCCAATCCGGTCATCGGGCAAACGAACTTTAGCCCAATCCGCGCGCTGGCCAAGCAATTGAACGACGATTCCCGACGCCGATTCAACCTTTGCTTCGGTCTGAAACTCGCCGCCGTCACCACTTTTGAGCGTGATTTCATTGCTGACGAAGACGGCAAGATCATTTTCCGATTGGCTGATCTGATAGCAGCACACACCGGTTCCGAATGCTAACGCGAGCGGAATGATGCACCAGCTCAGCGCTTTTGTTCGCGGACGAAGTGTCTTGATCGTGACCAACACCCAAAACAAAACCGACGAAACAGCGAACCCGATTCGAATCGTCTGATGCCCAACAAACGAAACGACATCGGCGATCAACTTTTGTGGATGGTTAAAATATCCCAAGCTCATTTTGAAATCGTTTGCGTCGCCCGATTTCAATTCACCATCTTCTGCCCGCGTTTGTTCTATCACATTTAGATTCTGGCGAGCAATCGAGTTATCTCCGTTGATCCAGAGGGCTCGATGATAATTCAAGATCGCTTTGGCCGTTTCGTCGCATTGATACCAAGCGTTCCCTAGATTCAGGAAAAGCGAATCATTTCGAACGCCTTGTTCAACCAACAGGTTGTAGCGTTGGGCGGCTGTTTCGAACATCTGCTTCGCTTCGGCCGGTTGTGACTGAACGATTTTTTCGGCCGCTTGGTACGTCGAATTCGCCTCCTTCAGAATGGCTTGCAATGTTTCGTATGTGAGTGCTTCCGCTGCCCATCCGCAAGACGCAAAACCCAAAAACACAAAAATCGCGATCGAAGTGGTCGCGCTTCGGTTTAACCGATTCCGTGTTGAAGGGTCAGATTTCGCCGATGGCAACTGACGAGTCGTGTCGAAGACGGAATCAATCGTGTCCAGCATTATCAGCGATTCGCACCGCAGGTCCTGCAGCGTATCCTCTGAATCGGCATGTTCAATACCGTGTTTCGTTTCACACAATTTCACAACCAACAGCTCGAATTCGGCCGCTAGACCGTAAGCATTGCACGCACGTAGTTTCCCGGCAGCATGTTGCAGCGTGGGACAATCACTGTTGGAACGATCGGCGATAAACGCCCGTAAGGCTTCGGCAACTTCCACCCCCTCGTGCGCGGCATTTATCTTCCGTACTGTTTTCGACTTCAACGATTGCAATCGTCCCAACATTGGGGGCAAGATTTTCGCGATCGCAATAACCAACCAACAAAGAGGAGGCACAAGTGCGCTGCACCACCACCCACGGAAAGATTTGGGATCACTACTGCTGGCCAGCGATAGTGAATAATCATTTTGCAGGTTCAGTTTGAGCAGTGCCCGCGCCGCGGTCGATCGGCCTTCCAATGCATCGTTCGTATTATCCGAGCCTCCGCCAGCGATATCACTGACGATTGAGTTCATATCCAGCGCTTCCGCCTTTTCAACATCGATGGAGATCGGTTTTGTATATGCCGTCTCATAGGATTCGGTGGTGGGATTGAAGAAACTGAAAGGGATGGGAGGAATCTGTTTGACGTTTTCGTTTCGCGGCCGAATCGAGGTCAAAAAGACCTTTGTTTCGTCTTGAACAAACCCTGCCAGTGACTGGTCAGAAACCTGAAAATCACTCGTCAAGTTTTCGATCTCGTGCAACGGAGGCGCTTGGACCAACTCCATCGGCCCGTCCCCCACAACACCGATGCGTAGCGCAATAGGATCTCCAGCAGAAACCTTCGTCGTTTCAGCTTCAGCAATAATTTGATATTTCCCTACCGCACCTCGATAATCAGACGGTCGATTGGCGGTCGGGACAGCCACCACTTCCGTTGAATCCACGCTTACTTCGGCGACGATCGGACGAGCTTTGCTGACCGTCAACCGGCGACCAAAGGGGGACGCGAAGAAGTCGTCACCCATCATATCTTGGATCCTTGATCGACCGCCTAGCGGACCCCCACCGAAGAAACTTTCAAATGGATCGCGGCTGCGCCCAAGTGCCTGCGGATAGTTCACCACGATCTGCAAATCGCTCGCGTCAATCTTTCCTGGTCGGTCGGGATAAACGGTCGCGTCGATCTCATAAAGATAATATTCGCGTTGCCTCCCATCGGAGTCTTTCCGAAGCACCGTTTTCCCACCGGGCCGCTGTCCATTTTCGGCAAGCTCCTCGAGACGCTCTGTGAACGTTCCCCATGACGTCTGCTGCGAAATCATTTGCCACATCTGACCTTCTTTGAGCTTCATTTGCCTTTCACGATCGGCGAACGGTTTGATCCACAATTTCAGCTTCAGCTTTAAAGGTTCGCCAACGTATACCTTTTCCTTGTCACCTTCGATTTCGACAAACAACAGATCACCCGTTTCGCTCTTGGTCGCCACGAACGGAATCGGTTGCGTCTTTCGAACCTCACCCGCAACATTGATATCTAATTCAGGAACTTGAAACGTTCCCGCGCGACGCGGCGTGATCAAATACTGCTGCGTGATACTGCGGCTTTCACTTCGGCGTCCGTTGATGATTGTGATTTGCGAAGACTGCGAGGGGCTACCAGCAGACCGAACATCACATCCGTCTATTTCGAATGTTTGGGGCAGTTTATATTTGATGGCGTTGGTGATTCGAATTTGCAAAACGATCGGGGAACCCACCCAAGCTTCTCGGGACGAGATTCCAATCGCGACGTCTTGTCCAAACAGTTGAGCCGCTCCAACAAGCATCAGCGATAACGCCGAAACGAGAGCGGCTGCAGAATGTTTCCTGTTCATTACCAGTCCTTTTCCACTGGAGTACGTCTATTGCGTTGTAATTGTTGCTGTCGATACCGACGCAACATGTCCCGGTCGCGTGCCGACTGAAGCAGTTTCAGGGCTTCCTGTCGTGACATCGTTTTACCGTCGTCTTCGGAATCTACCTCAACCAGAGATTGCTGAGGCTCATCGCCAGCCTGATCCTTCGTTTCATTGGCCGCCGTAATTTCACCCTGCGGCGGCGACTTGCCATCTTCTTCCGAAGGTGCAGATTCTTGAGGGTCTCCTTTTTGGGATCCGTTGGATTGATTTGCGACTTGTTTCTGTTGGTCCGAATCGTTGTCTTGCTCGGGTGAGGACTGCTGCTGATTTTCGGTTTCCGAACCGGCAGAGCTTTCTTGTTCTTTTGTTTGCTTCGCACCGCCGGCGGATTGATCGGAGGAATTCTGATCGGATTCACTTTGCCCTTCAGAATTTTCTTGCGACTCCGACTGAGCACCTTCATCCTTTGAAGCATTCTCTTCTGAGTCACGATCGTCACCGGTTTGAGAATCCGAATCACGCTGGTCTTCGCCGCTGCTTGACGAATCTTGCTCAGAACCCTCTTGGTCTCCGTCTTGCCCTTGCTCTTGATCTTGATCTTGACTTTGGTCGTTTTGAGATGAATCAGATTCCGTGTTTGAGTCGTCCTTCTGTTCTTGTTCAGAATCCTCCCGTTGATCCTGATCCT